>CALKFF010000053.1 GCA_938084585.1 uncultured Flavobacteriales bacterium | reverse complement strand
TGTGGCCCGAGCCAGGGTGACGTCAACAAAAACCCAAGGCTTGGGCGACCAAGACACCTTGATTTGGACGGCTGCCTATGCCCCATTTCAGTGGGGAAGCATGCCTTCTGCGCTCGCGTTTTCTTCCACGGCCGCCTCCTTTCCGAGAGGCGGAATGGCATGGAAGCACAAAGAGCGCTTTGAATTGGGACTCCACGCCGGCCGATGGACGGGCACGGAGCGAAGTGAACTCGGGGGGTCCACCGAGAGTTTGTTCCGGCAATCCGACGTGAGTTGGGGCCATGCCGTGTGGACGACACCTGCACTGACTGCCGGCTTGTTGGCGGGAATGGCCAGACGTCGTCCTTGGATTGGAGAGTTGGAGACGGACACCCTGTCGCAGTTCGAATGGTCGCCGCTTGTCAGCTTCACCGCCAAGGTGCCTATGGGAGGTCAAGGCTGGGGGTGGACTGGGGAAGTGGCTTCCCATCAAGGCGCAGGCTCGGCGATCACCTTTGACGGGGACCACGCATTCCAAGGCGCGTTGAGTGTGACGCGCTTGTTCGCTGCCGACCCCACATTCGATGCACTGGGCATTTGGTCCAACGCGGGAACGCCGGTGTCGGCCACGATTCGGCCCGCAGGGGTCTCAGGTGCCCTTTGGCGCACCGAGGTGCATGGGCATTGGCACAAAGGCGAACTCCACATTGGCGGGCGGGCGGTCCGCGTTGGGGGCCTTTCTCTGGCTGAGGCATGGGTGGGTTGGACCCTCCAGTCCACGTGGCCTTTGCACGTCACTGCCGGGGTGGAAGTTTGGAGAGGAGGTGCGTCCACGCTCCTTCCCGAAGAAGGTGCTCGACTCCGAGTGGGACTGGCCCATCACTGGGGCATGACACCAAGCTCCACTACCTTTGGCGCACCATGACTTCCTTGATGCTTCCTGCAACTTTGGCCTTTTTGGTGGTGCTCTTTGGCATGCCTTCCCTCATCATGGTGGCCAAACGCAAGCATCTCGTCGACGTCCCCAGTGAATCGCGCAAGCTGCATCACAGGTCGGTGCCCACTGTTGGAGGGGTCATGCTTTTTGCGGCCGCCCTGTGCAGCGCACTGGTCTCGTTTGCCATCAGCCCCGACATGTCTTGGACCTCGTTCAGCTGGCTCGGGGTGCTTGGTGCAACGATCCCCGTGTTTTTCATGGGATTGAAAGACGACATCGTGGGCATCAGCGCCAACAAAAAACTGCTCGTTCACCTTGTCATTGGGGCCTTCCTTGTGGTGGGTTTGGATTTGAGGATTGACGACTTCCACGGCATTTTTGGGTTGACCGCGATTCCGAGCTACGTCAGCATTCCGTTTTCCATGTTCGTGTACGTGGTCATCGTGAATGCCATCAACTTGATCGACGGGGTGGACGGCTTGGCAGGAGGCTACGGCATGGTGGCCATGTCGGCGTTTGGCATGTGGTTCTATTGGACTGGAGACATGGTTTCAGCCACCGTGGGGGCTGCACTTGCTGGAGCGCTTGCAGGCTTTTTGTTGTTCAACCTCAACCCGGCTAAAATTTTCATGGGTGACAGTGGATCCTTGTTGCTGGGGTTGATGGCTTACGTCATGGCCACCCACGTGATTCAGTCGCCGAGTGATGATGCCATGCCGGGTGTGGTGCGTCCCATTGCGGCGATGTGCTTTTTGGCCTACCCCTTGGTTGACACGCTCAGGGTATTTGCCTTGCGCATCCTTGCCCGCCGATCTCCGTTTTCTCCTGACCGGCGCCACATCCACCACTTGTTGATGCAGCTTGGGTGGGGACATCGACTGACGTCGGCCGCACTGTGGATGTACAGCCTGGTGTTCGTCGTGCTTGCGCTGCAACCTTCTGAAATGTGGGGCCAAATCGGAGTCACAGGCCAATTTTTCGCGCTGCTTGGCCTCGCATTTGCCATTGGCAGCCTCCCCTTTTTCATGCTCAAAATGGGCATTGGGAATTCGCAACTGTTCCCCGAAGTCGACACTGAAGGGGCCTCAGAAAGGTCCGGCGACGACGGCTTCCAAGGTCCTCGCCGAGTCGCCTGAACCATGGTCGAAATGCGCACGTTCGTTTTGGCCTTGTTGTCCTTGTGCAGCACAAACTTGACGGCCCAAACCCAAAGGTCCACACAATGGCACCTCCCTCTGGACGAAGAAGCCTTTCGAGTCGTCCAGGCCAGCGAAGGCATGCTGGTGCCAAGCGTGCAACCCATGACCACATGGAATCGGCCAGACACCTTGAAGCCCCAAGAGCAGGGGTTCGATGGGTTGTTGGTCCTTGGTGAAGTTCGACAGATGGTCGGTGACCTCAGGGCGGCCAGCACGGGCATTGGGCTGGGCGGAAGTGGGACGTTTGGATTGCGGGGGGCTTATCATGTCGCGGCATCGAGGTGGCGCATGCCGCTGGGCTTCCCCTTGGCCCGTGAAGTGGCCGACCACGGGTCGATGGACGGATTGGGACGTGCTGTGCTCCTCAATGAGTCGGTGGCAAGCATCGACCGCCTGGAAGGAGCCGTGTCCTGGGCCATGTCTCCGTCTGTGGCCATTCGGATCGGCCAAGAAAGCCACCACTGGGGGCGCGGGGCGAGGTCGTTGTTCCTGGACCGTCACATGGCCCCGGCACTGGGCGCACGCCTTTGGATCGACGCCGGCGTCGTGCAGTATGCACAAGCTCTGCTGCGAACCCGTCACGTGTTGGCGGACACCGTGCAAACGGGGTGGCTCGCTGCGCAATGGGCCGAAGTTTCTTTGGGTGGCGGCTGGAGCGGTGCGGTGTTTGGCGCCGTGAAGTGGCGGGCGGACGACGTCGCCTTTCAAGGGCGCATCGAACCCCACTACCTCGTTCCCATGGCGGCGTTCAGGCCGCGGGAATACAGCCTTGGCTCGGCAGACAACGCCTTGATTGGCGGCCAACTGTCCTTCGCCACCACGCTTGAGTCGGGTCGACAAATCACCACTTACGGTCAACTGTTGCTCGACGAACTCCTCGTGTCCAAACTGCGGGAAGACAACGGCTGGTGGGGCAACAAATGGGGTGTCTTGGCCGGCATCCACAGCACCAATTCCGAAGGCACGCTGGGGTGGTTGTTGGAAGGTGCCGCCGCGCGGCCGTGGACCTACACCCACAACACCTTGCCTCTTTCTTACTCCCACCTTCACCAGCCGTTGGGTCATCCCGCAGGCGGCAATTTTGTCGAAGGCCGAATGCGCGTCCGAGCCAAGGTCCGCGAATTGTACGTCGTGCGCTTAGGCTACCTCCACCGCATCCAAGGCCGATCCTTGGGAGGCGCCGAGTCGTTGCTCAGCTTTGCAGCGGGTGAAATGCCTTGGACTTCGTTTGCCGAACGCGACGGGGAAGACGGGCACGCGCTCTTGCAGGGTTCTCGCTCCACCGTGTCGCGCCTGGAACTCGACGTCTCGCGCCCCCTCGGCGGCCGTCTGGACCTCTCCGGGCTTGAAGCATTCGCCCGGGCCTGGGTGCGACTGGAGCGCCAAACGGCCCCTGGCGCGTGGGAGGAACCCTGGAATGTGGGACGCCTCGAAGTCGGGATTCGACAAACCCGCGTGATGGACGAACGCGATTGGTGACTTCGTGCACCAACGCACCGGGCATCCTGGAGTATTTTCGCCGCCCATGCACCGTGACATCGCCACTTTGTTCAAGCTGAGGCTCGGCTTTTTTGTTGTCCTCTCCGCGGTGCTCGGCTGGTTTATGGCCGTGGAGACGATGAACATCCAGACGTTCCTCATGCTGACCCTCGGCGGGTATGCTCTGACAGGTGCGTCCAACGGCCTCAATCAAATCATCGAACGCCGCGTGGACGGTTTGATGGCCCGCACCGCGGATCGCCCCTTGCCCACGGGCCGAATGAGCGTCACCCAGGCGCTGGGTTGGAGTTTGCTCGCCGCTGCCATCGGGTTGGGATGCCTGTTCAGCCTCAACCCGTTGAGCGGTTGGTTGGGTGTGGCGGCCATCGTGAGCTACGCCTTCATCTACACCCCACTGAAAGCCAAAACGAGCCTGTCTGTGTTTGTGGGTGCCTTCCCCGGCGCCTTGCCTCCCATGATTGGGTACGTTGCCGCCACGGGTGACTTTGGGATTGAACCGGGCACCTTGTTCGCGGTGCAATTCATGTGGCAGTTCCCCCACTTTTGGGCCATCGCATGGCTCGCCCACGAAGACTACGCCAAGGCGGGATACAAGATGCTTCCCTTCAACGCCGGCCGCACCGCCCGTTCCGCCCAACTCATCCTCTTGTACACCTTGTTCTGCATCCCAGCCAGCATGTTGCCCTGGGCGCTG
>CALKFF010000052.1 GCA_938084585.1 uncultured Flavobacteriales bacterium | reverse complement strand
TCCCGTAATCCTTGATGAGCTTGGCCGTCACCGTGTTCATGGAATTGGCCAGCGCGTACTCGAGCGTCACCATCTCCCCGTATTCCTCGTCGCTGTTGTCGGGGCACCACCGGGGCGGGTCGCTGCCGGGAGGCAAGTCGAGGCAGGTCTTTTGGTTGGGGAACTCGTCGCAGGGGTCGGCGCCCAAACGCAGCGCCGTGGCGTACACAAACGGCTTGAACGTCGATCCCACTTGCCGGCGACTTTGGCCCACGTTGTCGTACTGAAAATGCTTGTAGTCGATGCCGCCCACCCACGCTTTGATGTGGCCTGTGGCGGGCTCCACCGAGACCAAACCCGCATGCAAAATGGCCTTCCTGTGCAGGATGCTGTCCATGGGCGACAAGACCGTGTCGACGGCCCCTTGGTGGGAGAACACCTTCATGGCCACCGGCTTGGCGAACACGCGGCGCATCTCCTCGTCGGTCCGGGCCAGCCAGGTGTGGCCGCACCCGCCCTTCTCGCCGCTGCACACGTGGCCGCCGCGGCCGTCCTCCAAGGTGGTGGGCTTGATGTAGAAACCGGGGCGGTTGCAGGCCGGGCACAGCTTGCCGATGCCGATTTTGTAGCGGTCGGCGTCGCGCATGGCCACGTCCAGGATGGCCTGACGGGCCTCGGGGTTGATGTCTTCGAAGAAGGGGGCGACCTCCTTGGGGCGGTCCCTCAAATCGCGCTCGAAGCTCGCCTGCAACTCCCCCGCCAAGTGACGGTGGACCGCCTGCTCGGCGTAGTCCTGCATCCGGCTGTCGATCGTGGTCACGACCCGAAGGCCGTCCCGGTAAATGTCGTACGCCGACCCGTCCGCCTTGGCCAGGACGTGGTTCCCGTCCGCGTCCTTCTCCGCCAGCATCCGCTTCAGCTCCGCCCGGAGCGTCTCCCGGAAATACGGCGCCGCCCCTTCGTCGTGGCTCACCCGCTGAAACTGCAGCCCCAGCGGAAGGTCCTTCAACGAGTCGGCCAAGGCGGGTTCGAGGTGGCCGTATTTGACCATTTGGCCCAACACCACGTTCCGGCGGCCCTGCACCAATTCCGGGCGGCGCAAAGGGTTGTACAGCGCGCTGTTCTTAAGCATGCCCACCAGCATCGCCGACTCCTGGACGTTCAAGTCGGACGCGGATTTGTTGAAGTACACGTTCGCGGCGCTCTCCACCCCCACGGCTTGGTTGATGAAGTCGTAGCGGTTGAAGTACAAGGCGACGATTTCCTGCTTCGTGTAATGCCGCTCCAAACGGGTGGCGATGATCCACTCCTTGGGCTTTTGGAGCACGGCCCGCTCGAAGAAACTGGTGGTCTCGTACTTGTCGGTGAACAGGAGCTTGGCCAGCTGCTGGGTGACGGTGGACCCGCCGCCGCGCTTGCCCATGAAGGCGATCGCCCGGGCCAAACCGATGAAGTCGATGCCGGCGTGCTCGTAAAAACGCGCGTCCTCGGTGCTGATCAGGGCGTCCACGAGGTGGGGCGGCAGGGCTTCGAAGCGCGCGTCCGACCGGTTTTCGGTGTAGTACCGGCCCAGGACCTTGCCGTCGATGGAGTAGACGCGTGTGGCGAAGTCGGTCTTGGGGTTGGCAAGCGCCTCCGTCTCTGGCAAGTCGCCCATGCGCGCCATGACCACGAGCCCGGCCAATCCGAGCAACGGCCCCATGCCGACCACCCACAACAACAACGTCCACGGAATGCGCTTCATGGACCCCAAGTTGCACACGCAATGGCCCCAATTCGGACGCCTTTGGATTCGTTGTGAGCAACGGTGCGTGGATTGCCTCCACCCGGGGAAGCGGGCGCGTACCTTTGAGCCCATGGTTGCCTTGATCAAAGCCGCCCAGCTCCTGCTGAGCTTGTCCATCCTCGTGGTGCTCCACGAGCTCGGCCACTACTGGGCCGCCCGCGCCTTCAAGACCCGCGTGGAGAAGTTTTACCTCTTCATGAACCCCGGGTTCTCCCTCTTCAAAAAGCAAATTGGCGAGACCGAGTGGGGCATCGGATGGCTGCCCTTGGGCGGCTCTGTGAAAATCGCCGGCATGATCGACGAGAGCATGGACACCGAGCAAATGTCCCAGCCCGCGCAGCCTTGGGAGTTTCGGTCGAAGCCCGCTTGGCAGCGGCTGATCATCATGCTTGGCGGCATCATCGTCAACCTCATCCTGGGCTTCGTGATTTACTCTGGCGTCCTCTACACCTGGGGCGAGACCAAACTGCCCAACGTCCACCCCGTCAACGTCGACCCCGTCCTGGAGGATCTCGGATTCCAAGACGGCGACCGCATCCTCGGCTACAACGGGCGCACCTTGGAGTACTACGGCGACTTGCGGATGGAGGGCTTCAACAAGCGGGTCACCGAAGTCGACCTGCTCCGCGACGGCAAAAAAGTGACCCTCTCCCTGGAGAAGGAACTCGGCCAAGTCTTCATCGACGAGGGCGTGCGCCGTCCTTTCTCGTTGCTGTACCCGTGTGAAATCGCCGAGGTCAGCCCCGAGAGCCGGGCCGAGGTGGCCGGGCTCCAACCGGGCGACCGCATCGTGGCGGTGGGCGACATGGACCTTCCCTATTACGAGACGGTCCGCGAAGCGATTCAAGCCCACCCTGAAACCCCGCTCCGCCTCCTCGTGGAGCGCGGCGGCAAGCAACTGGCCCTCGACGCCGTCCCCGACAGCCTCGGCAGCCTCGGCTTCATGGTCCACCCGGCGGCCCACTACGAGGGCATGTTTGAGACGACCCACCTCGACTATGGACCGCTCTCGGCCATCTCCACCGGCTACAGCACCGCCTCGGAGACCTTGAAGGATTACGTGCGCTCGATGCGCTTCTTGTTCACCAAGAGTGGCGCGTCGCAAATGGGCAGTCTGGTCACCTTCGGCAGCATCTTCGACGCCGGGTGGAACTGGGAAATCTTCTGGCGCAACACGGCGTTCTTCTCGCTGATTTTGGCCTTCATGAACCTGCTGCCCATCCCTGCGCTGGATGGCGGACACGTGATGTTCACGCTGTACGAGATGATCGCAGGACGTCCAGCTTCGGAGCAATTCCTTGAGCGGGCCCAAATGATCGGCATCGTCCTGTTGCTCACCTTGATGGTATTTGCCCTCGGAAACGACTTCTGGCGCTTGTTTACCGGAGGATTTGGTTGATTTTAGGGGCATGGGTACCCTCTTGCTTGCCGGCCTCGAGTTGTCGGCAGAAGACATCAACGCCTACGGGCTGGTCATCGGCGGCAGCGCCGTCGTCATTCTGTCGTACTTCGCCAACCTCCTGGCGCGGCGCACCAACATCCCCAGCGTGCTCGTGCTCATCGGCATGGGCATCGGCATCCGGCAGGGCTTGGAGGCGGTGGGGCTTCACCACGTTCCTTTCGAAGGGCTCATCCTGGAACTGCTGGGCACCGTCGGCCTGATCTTCATCGTGCTCGAAGCGGCGCTCGAGCTTGAGCTCCGGCGCGACAAGCTTGTCCTGATCCTGCGCAGCGCGACCCTGGCCTTGCTCGCCCTGGGCGCCAGCACCTTCGCCATTGCCTACTTCCTCGAGCAATTCTTGGGCATGCCGTGGTTCACCGCCGTGGTCTACGGCATCCCGTTGTCCATCATGAGCAGCGCGATCATCATCCCCAGCGTCGGCGGACTCTCCCCGGCGTCTCGTGAGTTCATGGTCTACGAAAGCACCTTCTCGGACATCTTCGGCATCATGGCGTTCTACTTGCTGCTGGGCAACCAAGAAGCCGCCTCCGGCAGCGAGGTCCTGACCAACATCGCCATCAACCTGTTCGGCACCCTGGCCATTTCCATCGTGGTCGCCTACCTCATGGTGTACGTCTTGCAAAAGATCGAGAGCGGGGTCCGGCTGTTCTTGAGCATCGCCGTCTTGCTGCTCATTTACGCCATCCAAAAGCTGTTCCACCTTAGCCCACTCATCCTGATCCTCATCTTCGGGTTGATGCTGAACAACCACAAGTTGTTCTTCCCCGATTGGTTTGGGCTGACCAACGGCTGGCCGGGCAAGCTCCTCAAGGACGAGCGCATGAAGGCCCTGCACCACGACTTCCACATCCTCACGCTGGAGAGCGCGTTTGTCATCCGGACCTTCTTCTTCGTGCTCTTCGGGATGACTGTCAGCTTGGGGGTGCTGTTGGACTTGAACGTTGTGTTCCAAGGGTTGGTCATCTCCGTGTTGCTCTACCTCGTGCGGCTGGTGTTCCTCTTTGTGCTGCGCCAAAAACCCATGTCGCCCCTGCTTTACATCGCGCCACGTGGGTTGATCACCGTCCTGTTGTTCTTCGCCATCGAGTCGCAGTACAGCGAGCTGGTGTTTCCCGGGTTTGACCAAGGGGTCCTCCTTGTGGTCATCTTGACCACCGCCCTGGTGATGACCGCCGCACTCATCCAACACGGCGACGGCATCCAACCCGTCGCGGAGCTGGACCCAGAGGCGCTTGTCGACGGCGGAGAATTGGCGCTGGCCAACTCCAGCACGCCCGTCACCGACGCAGGTATCGACGGCCCGGAAGCCGAAGAACCCAACCCTGAAACTCCAGCGTGAACAGCTGGCGCCGCACGTCCTGAAGCGACAGCTTGGCCGCCGCCACCAACGCCCGTTCTGTCCTCGGATGCACCGCATCCAACTGGCCCCACACCGCCACGCACCCTGCAGGCACCCGAACCGCATGGTCGCGGCGCTTCGTGACCCAAGGCGTGTGGTCGGCCATGGCTCGCCACAAGGCGTCCGCATCCGGCACCGGCATGGCCATGTCGTCCACCACGAGGGCCCGGTTTCCAGCCCAACGCACGCCCCATTGCGGCTGGTGAAAGGTGTACAGCTCGCGGTCTTGGTCGTGGGCGCACCTCGCGCTGATCAAGGAGCCACCCCGGGCCGGACTTTGGACCACGACCGTGGCGGCAGAGAACCCCGTCACAATCCGATTGCGCGCGGCGAACATCCAGCGCTCCACCTTCCGGTCGGGAGGTTGCTCGCTGACCAAAAGCCCACCGGCCTCTTCAATGCGCCGGGCGAGGGGCTCGTGGATGCGCGGAAACACCTGGTCAAGCGCGCATGGCAGCACAGCCACCTGCGCGTGGGGGCGGGGACCCTCCAGCACGCCACGGTGGGCCTGGCCGTCGATGCCGCGTGCCAAGCCACTGACCACGGTGCCGCCGGCCGAGGACCAGTCGCGCGCCACCTCATGCGCGGCGCGGGCCATGTCTGCCGTGCAGTTGCGGGTCCCCACGACGGCCAGCGACCTTGACCACGCCTCTTGCGCAGGCCACGTTCCACGCCAAAACAACACCGGTGGGGCGTCTGTCAATTCCCGCAAAAGCGACGGGTAGGATGGGTTGTCCAACGTGCACACGTGCATGCCTTCAGAACGAGCTGCCTCGAGCCAACGCAAGGCGGTGTCGCGCCCTGCCATGGCTTCCGAAGGCTCACGCAAGAACCAACGGTCCCACGCTTCTTGCGGGCTGCCCGCGGCTTCCACCCCCCTCAGCACGCGCGCCGGCCCCCATTTGGGCCGCGCCAACAACGACAACCACCACACCGCATCCTCAGTCATGGTGCAAACCAACCGCGAGTCCGCCGAGGCCCGCATGTGGATTCACAGACGTGGGCCGATGTTTTGCACACGGCGCGGGGAAGCGAGGAATGTGTCGTTATTTGGTCTCATGCGAATTCACATCCTCGCCACCCTGACGTTGCTTTTGGGCGCGTTCAGCGGGTCCTCTCTTTGGGGCCAAACCGTCCAAGGCCGCGTGGTCGACGGCGACCAAGCACCTGTCATTGGCGCCTACGTGACCAACGGGTCCGCCACGGTGGCCACCGACCTCGACGGCGCATACCGACTGGACTTGACGCCTGGCGTCCACACCTTGGTTTGCTCGTTCATTGGCATGGCCGACCAACGCAAGGAATTCACCCTTGCCGCCGACCAAGAACTCACCTGGAACCCCGTGATGGTCTCTGCCGCAGAGGCGCTGGGCTTGGTGGTTGTGTCGGCCGGGCGGTTTGAACAAGATGCTTCGGAGGTCACCGTCTCGCTGGAGGTGCTCCAGCCTGCGCTGGTGGAAAACAAGGCGACCACCACGTTGGAAACCGCCATCGAACAAACCCCAGGCGTGAGCCTGGTGGATGGAGAGCCCCAGATCCGGAGTGGAAGCGGCTTTTCCTACGGCGCCGGCTCGCGCGTCATGGTGCTGGTGGACGATTTGCCCGTCCTCAGTGGAGATGCCGGAAGGCCCACTTGGGGGTTCCTGCCGCTCGAAAACTTGGAACAAATCGAAGTCGTCAAAGGCGCCAGCTCAGTGCTCTACGGGAGCGCCGCACTGAGTGGGGTGATCAACATCCGCACGCGCTTCCCCGACGCGCGGCCGTTGACCCGCGTAAGCCTGCAGCACGGCGTGTACAGCGACCCAAAGAGCGCAGAAACATCCAAGTATTGGAACGGCCAGCTGCAGCAATCCAACCTGCGGTTCTTGCACAGCCAACAGCTGGGGGGGTGGGACGTGGTGGTCGGGGGCAACTTCCTGGGCGACGACGGCTTCAAGGGCCCTCAAATCAACCTCGACAGCCTGACTGGGGCGCCCCTGGACACGGCGTCGATGGCCTACAACCCCTTGAGTGTGGACCGGTGGGGCGCCAACGCCCAAGCCCGCTTCAATGTGAACCTTCGCCGTCGTGAGAGTGGCATTGATGGACTGACTTACGGCATCAACACGAATTGGCAGAAGGGCGAATCGCTGAACACCCTGATTTGGGAAAACAGCTCCTCCGGCCTGTACTCCAGCAGCACCGGTGCCGCCACGCGCACCAAGCAATTGGTGGGGACTGTCGACCCGTACGTGGAATACACACGGCCCTCTGGGGTCCGACACAGCCTACGCAACCGTTGGCAACACCTCGTCAACAACAACGACAACGGCCAGGGCAACACCAGCAACGTGTTCTACTCGGAATACCAAGTGCAGGTGCCCGACGAGGCGCTGGGGTGGAAAGGCGGTACGCTCACAGCAGGCGCGGTGCACCAATTGACGCTGGGTCAGGCGGAGCTCTACAGCGGTGGCAACGAGGACGGCGTGAACCAAGCGCGCAACAGGAGTGCATATGCCCAGTTGGACCAAAAGTTGGGCGAGCGCCTCAACTTGAGTGTGGGAACGAGGTACGAGCATTTCTCGATCAACGACTCCACGGCCGCCAAGCCCGTGTTCAGGGCGGGGCTCAATTTCCAAGCGGCTGAGGCCACGTGGTTGCGTGCCAGCGTGGGGCAAGGCTTCCGCTTCCCGACCATCGCAGAAAAGTTCATCCGCACGGGGCTCGGCCCCTTGCAAGTGTACCCCAACGCCGGCCTCCGCCCAGAAACCGCCATCAACATCGAGGCCGGATTCAAGCAAGGCTTGAAGGTGGGGGCATTCCAAGGCTTCTTGGACGTGGCCGGTTTCTTCCAGGAATACGACGATTTCATCGAGTTCACATTTGGCCAGTGGGGCACCTTCGCCGACCCGTTGGCGGGCTTGGGGTTCAGGAGTTTGAACACCGGCAGGAGCCGCGTGACTGGATGGGAAACCTCCTTGATGGGCCGCTGCACGTGGGGAGAGACGCAGTTGAACGTCTTGGCCGGGTACACGTACACCAACCCCATCAGCCTCACCCCGGACTTCAATTACGACCCAGAACAAACCACGGTCGGCGGCATCACCTACCTCAACACCAGCTACGACACCACAGGCCACATCCTGAAGTACCGTTCGCAGCACCTCGTGCGGTTCGACGCGGAATTGTCCCGCGGGCCTTGGTTCTTGGGGCTGAGCGCGCGGTACCAAAGCGCCCTCCAAAACTTCGACGCGGCCTTCCTCGCCTTCGAGCAACTCGGCGTCGTCGATTGGGGCTTGCAAGATTGGATCGACGCCCACCCCGACTTGCCGTGGTTGTTGGACCTCCGCGCAGGGGTGAACGTCTCCGAAGCCCACAAGCTGTCGCTGGTGGTCAGCAACCTGACCAACGCGGAATACAGCATCCGACCCCTTGCGGTCGAGGCGCCGCGGCTGGTGAACGTGGTGTACACCTACGAGATCCACTGAGGCGATGAAGATGCTCGTCGTGATTCCGGCCCGGTTCGGGTCGACCCGCTTCCCAGGCAAACCCCTGGCCATGGTCGCCGGCGTTCCCATGATTCAACGCGTCTTTGAACGCGTGGCCAGCGCCGGGCCTGAAGCCTGCGCCAAGGTGGTGGTCGCCACGGACGACGCCCGCATCGCGGACGTGGTGCGCGGCTTTGGCGGGGAGGCCGTCATGACCTCGGCAGATTGCCCCAACGGCACGGTCCGCTGTCATGAAGCCGTCGTGGCGCTGGAAGAACAAGGAGAACTATTCGACGGGGTTCTCAACGTGCAGGGCGACGAGCCGTTTGTCCATCCAGACCAAATCGCCCAGCTCGCCGAGATGCTTCAAAAGCCCGACGCGGCAGTGGTGACCCTGGCCAAGTCCATGCCGGCCGACCCTGAAATCCACTCGCCCCACCGCGTCAAGGTGGTGCGGGATTTGGCCGGGCGCGCCCAAATGTTCAGCCGCAGCCCCATCCCCCACGGCGACGGGCCTTGGATGCAGCACGTCGGCTTGTATGGATTCACGCGAACGGCCTTGGAAGCCCTGGTCCAACTGAGCCCCACGCCGCTGGAGTTGCGTGAAAAGTTGGAGCAGTTGCGCTGGCTCGACCACGGTTGGCGCATCGACGTGGGCACCACCACGCACCTGACCCCGTCCGTGGACACGCCGGAGGATTTGGCGGCGATTGAAGGGTTGATTGCCGATGGAAATTTGGGCGCCTGACGCCTCGGAATCAGGCGAAAGCACGGCGTATCTTCGCGGTCCGCACGCGTTGTGCGGGACCGAATCTGCCGAAATGAACGCACGACTGACGGGCGCCGCATGCGCCGCTGTTTTGGCCCTCGCCATGGGCTGCAACCCCTCCACTGACATGAAGACCGACTATGTGACCCAAGCCTCGGAGCTCCCCACGGCTCCGGACGCGGCGAAGAAGCCGCACACCACCGACATCCACGGCCTGCAACTCCAGGACGACTATTTCTGGATGCGCTTGAGCGACGCCCAAAAAGAGGCGGAACAACCCGACGCCCAAACCGACGAAGTGGTGGCGTACCTCGAGGCTGAGAACGCCTACAAGAAAACCGTGATGGCGCCGACGGAAGCCTTGCAGACCAAGATCTACGACGAGATCGTGGGGCGCATCAAGAAGGACGACGAGAGCGGGCCCGTCCTGGACAAGGGCTACTGGTACTACTCCCGGTACGAGGAAGGCAAGGAATACGCGTTCTCGTGCCGCAAGAAAGGATCCATGGACGCCGAGGAAGAGGTGATGCTCGACCAGCCGGCCATGGCTGAAGGCCACAACTACTTCGCCATCGGCGGACGCAGCGTGAGCCCAGACAACGACTTGTTGGTGTACGGCGTGGACACCGTCAGCCGCCGCGAATACACGTTGTACGTCAAGGATCTGCGCACGGGCGAGGTGCTGGAAGACCGCATCCCCAAGACCACGGGCGGCGCGACTTGGGCCAACGACAACAAGACCCTCTTCTACACCAAGAAGGACCCCGTGACCTTGCGTTCGTCTCAGATCTACAAGCATGTGTTGGGCACCGACGTGAGCGAGGACGTGCTGGTGTTTGAGGAAAAAGACGAGACCTTCTCGTGCAGCGTGGGCAAGACCAAGAGCGAAGCCTACCTCGTCATCGCCAGCTACGCCACAGTCAGCACCGAGTACCGCTTCTTGGACGCCAACACGCCCGACGGCGAGTGGAAGGTCATCCAGCCGCGTGAGCGCGATTTGGAATACAGCGTCAGCCATTTCGGCGACCACTTCTACTTAGTGACCAACAAGGACGCCAAGAACTTCAAGGTCGTCAAGACCCCGGTGTCCGCCACGACCCAAGAACACTGGGAAGATGTGATCGCGCACCGCGACGACGTGCTGCTCGAAGGGATCGACATCTTCAACGACTGGCTCGTGGTGGACGAGCGCAAGGAAGGCTTGACGCACCTGCGCCTCATCCGCTGGGACGGAAGTGCGGACAAGCACATCCCCTTCAACGACCCGGCCTACTCCGCCGGCGTGGGGGCCAACCCCGACTTCAACGCCAAAAAGTTGCGCTACAGCTACACGTCGATGACCACGCCGAGCTCGGTGTTGGAGTACGACTTCGAAACAGGCGACATCGCGCAGTTGAAGCAGCAAGAGGTGCTGGGCGGCACGTTTGACCCGGCCAACTACGTGAGCGAACGGCTCATGGTGGAAGCCCGCGACGGTGCCAAGGTGCCCGTGAGCATCGTCTACCGCAAAGGCACCGAGCGCAACGGCAAGAACCCCTTGCTCCTCTACGCGTACGGCAGCTACGGTTACAGCATGGACGCTGGATTTTCGGTGGGGCGCTTGAGCATGTTGGACCGCGGGTTCGTGTACGCCATGGCCCACATCCGCGGCGGAAGCGAGATGGGGCGCCACTGGTACGAGGACGGCAAGCTGTTCAACAAGAAGAACACCTTCACCGACTTCATCGACTGTGGCCAAGCCATGGTGGACGAAGGCTTCACCACGCCCGACCACATGTACGCCATGGGCGGCAGCGCGGGCGGATTGCTGGTGGGTGCCGTGATGAACATGGCGCCAAGCCTGTTCAACGGCGTCATCGCCGCCGTGCCGTTTGTGGACGTCATCAACACCATGCTTGACGAAAGCATTCCGTTGACCACCGGGGAATTTGACGAGTGGGGCAACCCCAAGGACAAGGCGTACTTCGACTACATCATGCAGTACAGCCCGTACGACAACGTGGCGGCCGTGGACTACCCCCACACCCTCATCACCACGGGGTACTGGGACAGCCAGGTGCAATACTGGGAGCCAGCGAAGTGGATCGCCAAATTGCGCGACGTCAAAACCGACGACAACCTCCTCATCATGGACTGCAACATGGAGACCGGCCACGGCGGGGCTTCAGGCCGGTTCGAGCGCATCAAAGAAGTCGCCCTCGAGTACGCGTTCATGTTCATGCTTGAAGGCATCGACGAGTGAGCGACGTTCGACGCTACCGCGCCTTGACGCGCGAAGAACTGGAAGGCCTGGAGCTGGAATTCGCCCGCTTCTTGGCCTCCCAGGGCATGCCCGCCACCGAGTGGGCACGGGTGTCCTCAGAGGAGCCCGAAAAGGTGGAAACGCTCATTTGGGAGTTCAGCACCATGTTTTGGGAGACCACCACGTCGCGCCTGACCTACCTCGAACGCAACGACGGCGGCGACCAGTGGTACTTCAAGTTTGGGGAGGACTCCGCGCAACTGCTGCGCATCGATCCTGAGGGCACCCAGTTCCGCGGGGCCAAATCCTACCCACAAGAGGCCCGAGGCCAAGAAGTCTTCCTCATCCTGGAACAAGGCGCCACACCCGTGCCGGGCGAACGCCACGACAGCCTCGACGAGCTCTTCGCGGCAGCCCACTGACCTGAAGGTCAGGCCCAACAAGTCAACGCCAGCCCATCTGGGCCATCCACGAGGCGAAGTCCCCTTGGCTGAGGTCGAGGTGGTGGGCGACCAACCCTGCTTCTTCGGCGCCCCGAACGTGTTGGATGCTGTCGTCCAAGAACAACGTCTTGGCTGGATTCAGTCCGTGCAATCCGCAGACGTGCAAGAACGTGGCGGGGTCGGGTTTTTTCACGCCCAACTCGTGGCTGTAATGCGCCACTTCAAACGCGCCCCAAAACCGAGACGCGTCGGGCAACGTTCGCTCCAAATCCAGCTCAAACTCCGTGGCGTGGATGGCGTTGGTGTTGCTCAGAAGAAACAACCGCGTTTGGGTGCCCAACTCGGCCACAAGCTCGGCCCGCTCCGGAGGCATGCCCGTCAAAATGCAACACCACGCCTGGTGCACTTGGGCTTCTGTGGTGCCTGGGGCGCAACGGCCCAAGAGGTGTCCGTAAAAGGTGGCGCGGTCCATCTTTCCTGATTCCAGGGCGTCGAACCAAGGCGACTGAGAAGCCTTGTGGTACAGCGAGGCGAACTCGGCGTCTCCGAGTGCGGCAAACGCCTTGGACGGCGCGTCGTAATCGATGTCGTACAGGACCCCTCCAAAATCCAGGATGACCGCGTCGAGGTCTTGCAGGCGCACGGGCTCGTTCATGTCCAGCTCAGAGGCGCTTCAACCAAGCCTTCTCGTGGCCGCGGGCCCGGGCGTCGGTCAACGCCTCGCGGGCCTCGCCTTCCGAGACGAAGCTTCCCAACGCCACCACCGTCAACTGGTTGTGATCTTGGAAATGCAATGAAGAGTCAAACCCTTCGCGTTCGAGGGAAGCCGCCAAATTCAAGGCGTTGGCTTCCACAGAAAAGGCCCCACCCACAATGAGGAACTTGATTTGCTGGACAGGCGCTTCCTCGATCGCCTCGACAGGTTCAGCGACGACAGGCTCGGGAGCCGGCTCGGGGACGGGGACCATGACCCGAAGGCCACCGGCCTTGGGCACGCCGGCCTCCACATCAAACTCCAACAACCCTTCCCATCCTGTGCGCTCTACGAAATCAGCCAGTCCCTCTGCGGGCAGCATGGCTTCCTCCACCTCCAGGGCGGCATGCGCGGCGGGGGCGTAAGTCGCGGCCACAGGAGCCGCGTTCCACAACGGGTTGGACCCCAACATGGTGTCCGAACCGGCGGGGTGCGAGAGCAACCATGCCCCGCCCAGGGTGAGCGGGATGGCCACAGCCGCGGCGGCACGCGCCAATTGGGTGCGCCACGGCACGGCGGTCTCGTCGCGCTTGGGCAACGACACCACCTTCGGTTGCGTCTTGGAATGCTCGGCGGCGACCGGAGTCGCTGGCGCAGTGACGGTCACGGACTCGAGCGGGGACAGCGCGATGCTGGCGTGGCCAAACGAGCCGAGCACACGCTCGAACTCCGCGTCGGCCACAAAGCGCAACTGCGCGTCATCTTCTTGATAGAGGCGTCCAAGGCCTGGCAATTCGGCGGTGGCGCCATCGTCCAGTTGGACCTTCAATGCGTCGACCAAGGCGTCCACAGCTTGGAGCGCTTCGGGGTAGGCCACGCCGTGTTTGGCCATCAACTCGCCTGCCACAAGGCCGTCGTTGGTGGTCAACCGCGGGTTGAAGAGCACGTCACGCGAGGGTGGGACGATTTGCTGTTGGGCTTCGTCATACCACGCTGAACGCGGGTTGCACACAAAGCCACCCAACCCCGGAAGCATGACGCAATCGTGGTCCCAAAACATGCCAGGCAACGCCTGAAGCACGTCGGCAGGAGTCAGCGGGGCAGCGTGACGAAGTGAATCCATGAGGGCAAGGTAAAATTCAGGCGTGGTCGTGCACAAACTTTCGCGCACTTTCTGCCCAGGCCAGCCAGTCCGCGCCCAGCGAGAGGGGCACGTGCAACCAATCCTTCATGGCCCGCCCCTTTCCCGACGGGTCAAACCGCACGGCCTCTGGGTGCGTCGCCAGCAAGTCGTCCACACGCCCGCGGCCAAGTTTGAACACCAGATCGTCGTGGTACCTGAGCGCAAAGGCCTTGCCGTTCACTTGCAAACTCGGGTGGCCAAACAACTTGCCACGCGTCACGTCATCGGCGCCATCCAGGGCCTGGGTCATGGCATCGAATTGGGTTTCAGCTGCCGTCATCTCAACAGGAAAACATGGCCCTCGAGCAACAAGGGACCTCCCTCCTGCTCGATGCGGACCTGGTAGAAATACATGCCGTCCGGGGCGTAGTGGTCGCCGCCGTCGACGTTGCCCAACCACGGCTCTTCAGGGTCGGCCGACTCGAAGATGACCTCGCCCCACCGGTTGAAGACCTTCATCCAAAACCCGCGCAAATCCTCGCCTTCCACCTTGAAGACGTCGTTGATGCCGTCACCGTCGGGGGTGAAGCTGTTGGGGACGTAAACCGGGTAGAAGACGTCGACGTAGGTGGAGTCTTGGCCGGAGCATCCGGTGGAGTCAGAGGCCGTCAGGACGTACCACCCCGGTTCAAGCACGGTCAGGACCGGCGTCAGGCAGGTGTCGCAATCGACGTTCTCGGCAGGGGTCCAGTAAGCGCCAGTGCCGGCAGTGCTGCCCAGGAGACGCACCTCGTCCAGCCACGACACCTCCCGGTCCGGTCCGGCTTCGATGAACGGCGGCTGGGTCACATACACCGTCACCTCGTCGCTGGCGGTGCAGCCTTCGCTGTCGGTGACAAAGACCGTGAAGGTTTGGGTGAAGTTGGGGAACACCGCTGTGGTGCCGCTCCCGGCGGAGACCACAAGCTCCGCGGGCTGCCACTGGAACGTCGAGTTGGGGTCGTTGCCTGCGGCGGACACCTCGAAGGATTGGCCCCGGCACATCCCGCCATCCTCGCTGGCATACGCCTCCGGCACGCGCACCTCCACCGTCATTTCGTCCGTCCCGATGCCGCACACGTTGGCGATGGCCACGCTGAAAGTGGTCGTCTCCTCGGGCGAGGCGTACGGGAATTGCAAGCTGGCGTCGTTCACGAATTCGGCCGGGCTCCACAGCCACTGGTCGCCCTCCGCGCCTGGCAATTGCAACCCAAACCCTTCGCAGATGCTCTCGGTCGGGTAGGTTTGACCTCCCGGCGGCTCAGGCACCACCGTGATGGACACGCTCGCCTCGTCTGAACAGCCCAAGTCGTCCGTGAGGACCACGTTGTAGGTCACGCTCTGGGTCGGAGCGGCTTGGACGGAAATGGCGTTGGGGTTGTCGAGCCCCGCCACCGGGAACCACTGGGCGTTCGCCGCGCCGTCGGCGATGAGCGTCACCTCGTCTCCCAAACAGATCTCCGCGTTTCCTGGAATCACGTCGGCCACCACCTGTTGCACGTTCACCTCGATGGACGCGCTCCCCTCGCCGCATTCGTTCACGTCGGTCACGCTGTAAATCGAGATGCCCAAAGGCGGCTCAAACACTTGCACCGCTTGGGTAAGGTCCTGCATGAAGGCGTTGGCCGTCCACTCCAAATCCGGCGACCCGTTGGCAATCAATTCCACCGTCTCGCCCGCGCACAAAGGCTCAATGGGCATGATGTTGGGGTTGGGCGGGGTTTGGATGTTCACCTCCAAGTTGGCGTCCACCGGCTCCAAACACCCCGTCGGGTCGGTCACGGTCAAGATGACCTCGTAGGACCCCGGCCCCGGGAAGGTGTGGGTCGGCTCGTACTCCGTGCTCACCTGGTTGTCGTCGAAGGTCCAGAGGTAGTTGTACCCCGCCGTCGACGTGTTGTCGAACTCGACGTCCAGCCCGTCGCAGAGCACCCCCTGCGTGGCCACGTCGATGCCCACATTCAGCTCCCCCAGCTCAAACTTGAACACCCCCAAGTTGCAGTTGGGGCTGTCGTTGGTGGAGCTCCACGCCCCAGGCGTGGTGGGCAGGTCGCTGTTGCCACCGCAGCCCGCGCACATGGCTTGGTAAACCGTGCCGTCTTTGTCAAAACGCGAGGTCCCCCCGTCCACGTGCTCGTTGCTCTCGTCCCCGCCGAAGTACGTCGCGTAGTTCAGGTCGACGCCCCCTGGATCCATCACGCCCAACCAAAAGTCCGAGTTGTCCGTGCCCAGCTGGTAGCCCTCCTCCGTCACCGGCATGCCGCTGGTGCCAGACGTGAAAATGAACGGGCTCGTGTTGTTCGTGGCGCCGCCCCAGCCGCTCATGTAAACCTCCCCGCAATCGCTCACCAGAAAGGCCGTGGGGCTGATGTCGATGCTCCCGAAGTTGTCGGGGTCGCCCACGCGGGTGTGCCAGACCAAATCGTCCAGCGCCGGCGTGAAACACGCCACGAACTGCCCCGCCGTGGGGCTCTCGTCGTACGTGCCGGCGGTGATGGGCTTGCCGCCGATGCTTTGGCCGTAGATGTAGACTTGGCTGATGGGGTCCACTTGGACGAAGTAGGCCTGGTCGTAGTTGTTGGTCCCAAACAACGTCGCCCCCGACGGCGCCCCGCCGCCCATCGGATACCGGACCACAAACCCGTCGCACAACCCGCCAAACGAACCGTCGTCGGCGTTGGCCAGGGTCGGGAAGTTGCCTGAAGACGTGCCGCCGCACACCACCGGTTCCCCGCCGGGCGTGAACTGGATGCCGTACGCCGCATCCGCCCCATCCCCTCCCAGGTAGGTGGAGAATTCCAACGCGCTGAGGTCCTGCGACAGCCGGAACACCACCGCATCCGTCGATCCGCCGCCGTAGGTCGGACTGGGCGAATTCACCTGAGGGAAGTTGTCCGCCCCGGTGACGCTCGCCACCCAGGGTTTGTCGTCCGCGTCGACGTTGATTTCCCCGCGGAATACGTCGCCATAGTTGTAATTCAAATAGTTGCCTCGGTTCACCCCCGACGGCCCTTCCGACCCGCCAATGAAGGTCGACGCCTCCAGCGTGCAGCCTGCATCCACGTCGCTGAACCGCATCACAAACAAGCTCGCCCCGTAGACTAATCCACCGCCGCCAGGGTAATTGCAACAGCCGTCCAAATTCACTAGTGGCCCATCGTCGTAGCTCGTGTCAAACGCCCCGTCGGTGGTGGGAAAATCGTCCGAACCCGTGGTGCCCAGGATGTAGATGGCACCCTGGCTGTCCGAGACAATGCTCGACGGCACGTCGAGGGCGCCTCCGCCGAAAACCGTGCTGTACTCCAGCGCCGTCCCGTCCGCCGAAAAGACGGAGAATCCGCAATCGAATGGCCCGGATGCGAACGTCATGCCCGTGGAAATCGCGCCGGCGGTGGTCGGGTACTCCTCCAGGTTGCCGTTCCAAAGGGCGGTGCCGCCCAACGCCCGTGCCTCGTCGTCGTACGCCGCCGTGAACCCCCAGTTGCTCTGCGTGGCGCCGATGTAAGTGGCGAACACGATGTCGGGGTCGATGACCAAGGGGTGGCCAGGGTCGTGGTCGCCCACAGCGAAGGACACGGTTTGGCCGTCGACCACGTACGCGACCTCCACCTCGCGCAGCGAACCGTCCACGTCCTGGTACGCGTAGGGCTTGCCCCACCTGGCCTCTGCCGTGGCGCCAAGCTGGAAGGCGATGCTTCCGTCAGGCTGCAGCCTCAAGTCCACGCCTTCGTGGCGCACAGACAGCGCGGCCACATCGGCGCCGGGCTGGACAATCCAATCCTCTTTCCAACCCGGACCAGGCAAGTCGGCCCGGTCGCCCGGGGAACGTGGACCCACCCGCAAATCGATGCCTGGCCAAACGTCCAGCAACTTGAATCGCGTCGACGGCACAAGGCCCTCGGCCCATCGGTTGGGGTCGTTTCCGAGGTAGTAATTGACTTTGTGCCCGGCCTCGGTCAGCGATTGTCGTGTGGGGTGCGGCTGGCTGCCTTCCCAGTGGATGCGCCACGCGTGGCTGTGCACGGTCGCGTCAGGATCGGTGGGGTCCAAGGCGCCCGTCCTGTCGTAGCCGTGGGCCCACAATTCGTCGTAGCCCTCACCAGCGACCCAGACCGCCATCCCTTGGTCCTCCAGCCAGGTGATGCCTCCGGCCCAGTCGGCCCGCATCTGCACGGGCACGTCCCATTGGCCTTCGTTGGGGATCCAGTCTTGGGCCCAGGTGACAGGACCAGAGCCAAGGATGCATGCCACCGCCAAATACAGCCGAATCGTCCAGGCGCGGAGGCCCAGGACATGGCGGGTTTGGGAAGGGAAAAGCGGCAGCATCACAACGAAAGTACGCCACCCAAGCACGCCGGGTCAGGAGAGCTCGTCGCTCAACAGCCGCATCTCAATGGACGGGGCCATTTTTTCATGCAGGATGCGGGACACCGCCTCGGCGATCGGGATGTCGACTTCGAACTTGTGGTTCATGCCGTGGATGCCTTGAGACCCTGTGAACCCTTCGGCGACCATGTCCATTTCCAGGATGGCCGATTTCACCGTGTAGCCCTTGCCGATCATGGTGCCCAGGGTTCGGTTCCGGCTGTGGGGGCTGTACGCCGTGACAAGCAAATCGCCGAGGTAGGGGCTGCCCTTGACGTCGCGGTCGACCTCGTGCACCGCGGCCAGGAACCGCTTCATTTCCTGGCTGGCGTTGCTCACCAAGACGCTGATGAAATTGTCGCCGTAGCCCAAACCGTGGGCGATGCCCGCAGCGATGGCGTACACGTTTTTCAGGACGGCCGCCAACTCGGCGCCGACGACGTCGTGGGTGGTTTGGACCCGGATGTAGCGGGTCTCAAGCAACTCGGCGAAGGCCTCGGCGTGGTCGAGGTTGGGGCACGCCACCGTGAGGTAGCTGAGCTTTTCGCGGGCGACTTCCTCGGCGTGGCAAGGGCCGCAAATCATCCCGATGTTCTCGTACGGCAGGTCAAATTCCTTGTGCAGGTAACGCGCCGGGATGCTGTCGTATTCCGCCACCATGCCCTTGATGGCCGAGAAGACCACTTTGGAGGCAAGGCCCTGGATGCTGCGCTCCCGGAAGACGTCGTTCAAGTAAAGGCTCGGGATGGCCACCACCAGCACGTCGCAGGCGTCCACGACAGCTTGCATGTCGGTGGTCACATGAAGTTTGGCCGTGGGGAGGCTGATGCTTTGGCTGTGGCGGGGGTTGTGGCCGTATTGCTGAAGCTCGGTGGCCGTCTCCTCGCTGCGCACCCACCAGTGGAGGGTGTCCACGTTGGTGCACAGCATCTTAGCGATGGCTGTGGCCCAACTTCCGCTGCCGAGGATCCCCACGTTCATGGCGGCAAAGGTAATCGCCTCGGCTTGGGCTGTCTGAAGGCGCGGCGTACCTTCGCGCGCGAATCCCGGCCCAGCCGGAGGAACCCTAGGAACCATGAGCGAAGACGGATTGAAGAAAATCATCAGCCACGCCAAGGAGTACGGCTTTGTCTTTCCCAGCAGCGAGATCTACGACGGCTTGAGCGCCGCATACGACTACGGCCAACTCGGCAGCGAGCTGAAGAACAACATCAAGCAGTACTGGTGGACGGCCATGGTGCGCATGAACGAGAACATCGTCGGCATCGACGCGGCCATCTTCATGCACCCCACGACTTGGAAAGCCTCCGGGCACGTGGACGCCTTCAACGACCCGCTCATCGACAACAAAGACAGCAAGAAGCGCTACCGTGCCGACGTGCTGATCGAGGAGCACATCGCCAAGATCGAGGCCAAAATCAACAAGGACGTCACCAAGGCGGCCAAGCGGTTTGGCGACGACTTCGACGAGGCGCAGTTCCGCAGCACCAACCCCCAAGTGCTTCGCCGCCAAGGCGACATCGACGGCATCAACGCCAAGTTCAAGGCGGCGATGGACGCCGAGGATTTGGGCGCGGTCAAGACATTGATCGAGGACTTGGGCATCACCTGCCCGGTGAGCGGCTCCAAGAACTGGACCGACGTGCGTCAATTCAACTTGATGTTCAAGACCGAGCTCGGCGCCGTCAGCGGCGACTCCGGCGCGGT
>CALKFF010000051.1 GCA_938084585.1 uncultured Flavobacteriales bacterium | reverse complement strand
GGGCGTGGACGGTGCGCGAGGATGGGCCTTGGATGCCGGATTGGGCCATGTCGCTCAAGGCAGAAGCCACCACCCCGGTGCCGCACGACAACGTCTCGCCTTCCACCCCGCGCTCGAAAGTGCGGATGTGCAGCGCGCCGTCGCGGCCAGGCGCCACGACGTTCACGTTGCAACCTCCTGGC
Source organism: uncultured Flavobacteriales bacterium (assembly GCA_938084585.1). Classification (GTDB taxonomy): domain Bacteria; phylum Bacteroidota; class Bacteroidia; order Flavobacteriales_D; family Sanyastnellaceae; genus UBA11663. Next base: position 19,598 of record CALKFF010000051.1, on the reverse strand, counting down.
GCATAGTCTTCGTGGTGGCGCACAGGCAAGGCTGTGGATTCCAAGTCGAGGTCGGCAAGGGCCTGGGCGCTGTCCAACCACATCACGTGGTGCGGCGACCCGGTGTCCAAAAACGCCGAACTCGACGCACGCTGTCCGACCACCCCAAATCGCGGGGCGCCGTCCACCAGAAGGGAGATGCCGGGCGTGCCGTCGGCGCGCACAAGTCCCTGGTGCAGTCCGTCGACAGCCTCGATGGTCACCGACGTGTCTTGCGCGGAGAGGAGCCCCGCGCCGTGGGCCCAAGCCAAGGCCGTCCGGGTGCCGTTCCCGCAAAACGAGCGGCTGCCGTCGGGGTTGCGGAAATCGACGACCAGATGCCCCTGGTCGTTCGTCGAGACCTCAACCACCCCATCGGAGCCGACGCCGAGACGGCGGTCGCAGAAGCGTTGGATTTGGCCTGGGGTCCACGAGGAAGGCAAATCGCCGGCCTGACGGCCGTCCACCAGGACAAAATCGTTGCCTGTGCCCTCCCACTTCTCGAACTGCAGACCCATGAAGCGAAGGTAGGGTGCCCCTATCTTTGACACATGCCCCAACCTGCGCAATCCACCGCATCCACAGGGCTGCTCGAGGCGTACACCTTGGCCCGCACCGCGCGTGCCATGTCCGACCTCTTCGAAGAGCACGCTCGGCTGACCGCCAAATACGTTCACGCTTGTTCGCGTGGCCACGAGGTCATTCAAATCGCAGCCGGACTGAAGCTCTTGCCTCAAGACTACGTGAGCTGCTACTACCGCGACGACAGCCTGCTGCTGGCCATGGGCATGAGCCCCAAGGAGCTGATGCTGCAGCTGTTTGCGAAGAAGGACGACCCGTTTTCAGGAGGCCGGACCTACTACAGCCACCCCAGCCTCAACCGGCCCGACCAGCCCAAAATCCCGCACCAAAGCTCCGCCACCGGTATGCAAGCCATTCCCTCGGCGGGCGCGGCCATGGGGCTGAAGTACCTGGCCGAGATGGGGCTCCACTCCCAAGCCGTGAAGGACGGCCGTGACGCCGGCGTGGAGGAAGTCGACGCGGTAGCTGGCGTGGCCCTGTGCAGCATCGGCGACGCGGCGATGACCGAGGGCGAAGTGGCCGAGGCGTTCCACATGACGGCGCTGAAGCAGTTGCCGATGGTTTGGCTTGTGCAGGACAACGAGTGGGACATCAGCGCACACAGCTTGGAAGTCCGATTCGGCGACGCCACCACCTTCGCGAAAGCGTTCCCAGGCATTGAAGTGTTGTCGGTCGACGGCACCGACTGGGACGCCTGCCACCAGGCCATGTCCCACGCCATCGACACGGCCCGCAAGGAACAACGCCCCTTCATGGTCCACGCCAGCGTGCCCTTGCTGGGCCACCACACCAGCGGCGTGCGTCGTGAATTCTACCGGGACGACCTGGAAGAAGCCGCCCAGCGAGACCCCCTGCCTCGCTTGTACACCGCACTGCTGGACAGCGGTGTGGCCCAAGAAGAAATCGACGTACTCCACGCCGAAATCGACGGCGCGGTGCAAGAAGCGTTCGACGCAGCCCGCGCCGCCGAGGAGCCCTCGGTGGACGACTTGTTGCCCCATCGGTTTGCCCCCACCTCCGTGACGGAAGAACGCGGCGAGCGTCACGCGCCTGGCGGGGAGTTGACACTGATGGTCGATTGCGCCTTGCACGCCATGCAGGAAATCATGGAGGATCACCCCGAAGCCCTGTTGTACGGACAGGATGTGGGCGCACGTTTGGGCGGGGTGTTTCGGGAGGCGGCGACGTTGGGCCAAAAGTTTGGCGACCACCGCGTCTTCAACACCCCCATCCAAGAAGCCTTCATCATTGGATCCACCGCGGGCATGAGCGCCACAGGGTGCCGTCCGATCGTGGAAGTCCAATTTGCAGATTACCTCTGGCCTGGGCTCAACCAACTCTTCACCGAGCTCAGCCGCAGCTACCTCTTGAGCAACGGACAATGGCCCATCCACAGCCTGATCCGCGTGCCCATCGGGGCGTACGGCAGCGGAGGTCCTTACCACAGCTCGAGCATCGAATCTGTGCTCGCCAACATCCGCGGTGTGAAGGTGGCCTACCCCTCCAACGGCGCCGACCTCAAGGGCCTCCTCAAGGCGGCGTACGAGGACCCCAACCCCGTGGTCATGTTGGAGCACAAGGGGTTGTATTGGTCCAAAATCCCCGGCACCGAGTCCGCCAAGGTCGTCGAGCCCGACCGCGACTACCGGGTCCCGTTGGGCAAAGCCCGAACGGTCCATGGCCTGGACCTCGCATTGGCTGGCGATGAAAGCACCGCCACCGTCGTGACGTACGGCCGTGGCGTGCATTGGGCCGTGGAAGCTGCCCAAGCGTTCCCAGGCCGCGTGGAGATCCTGGACCTGCGCACCATCCAACCTGTGGACTACCCCGCCATTGAGGCAAGTGTGGCCAAAACCAACCGTTGTCTAGTGTTGACGGAGGAACCCGTGGCGCACAGCTTTGCCCAAGCCTTGGCCGGACACATCGCCACGCGATGCTTTAGAGACTTGGACGTGGCGCCGGCCGTGGTCGGAAGCATGGACCTGCCTGCCATCCCCCTGAACGAGCACCTGGAAGCGGCCGTCTTGCCGAGCGCCCCCAAAGTGGAAGCGGCCTTGGCATCGTTGTTGCGCACATGACGCCATGAACCGAATGACATTGCACCTGCTCCTGGGCCTTGCCCTGACTTCAGCCCTCGCGATCGAGATGCGAGGCCAAGCTGGCGTGTGGGTCTTCGACGGCTGGCCCCACGAGAAGAACGGCTACTTCGCTGGACGAACCGAAGTTCTTGTCGACGGCGCGAGGGTGCGCATCACCGAATGGCCAGAAGACAGCGAGGATTCGTCCTTGGCCTTGGTGACGTACCATTTGGGCACCAGCGTGGTGAAAGTCTTTCCATGGAACGGGGAGCGCGTGGCCTTGGTGTTCGAGGCCGACGCCCTGATGCCGGCATCCCGAACGGACGAGGCTGGATACCCCCTGCCGCCTGCGCCATTTCCAGCTTCCGGTCAAGAGGCTCAGATGCCCTGTGGCGACGGGTGCATCTACCACATTCGACACAGCAGCTTCACTGCGCTTGACCCGGCGGTGTTGGCGCCAGGTGGTGAGATGGCCGACGCCTTCGTGCCCGACCCCTCCCTGGAGTTGCTGACCCAGCAAGAATTCATGAACAGGCACAATCTTGCGCCTGGCCAGTTGGAATTGTGGGGCGTCTCCAATCGTCCTTGAAACCCCTTTCATGCACTCCGATGGTCGCCCTGGCGTCGTTGGCGGCCGTGGTCTGAACCTGTTTTCGAATCTTTTGTTCCATGGTCAACTCGCCCATGGGAACACCAGCCTACATCACCGTCAAGCACGTGCACCGACTCAGCCCCAAAGCTGTGCGTGTCACCCTCGACCCCGGAGAGAACCTCGGCGAATGGCGCAACATCCCCGGAGGGTTCATGACCTTTTGCCTCCCATGTGGCGACCCCGTGTTGACGCGGTCCTACTCGTTGGTCCACGGACCTGAGTCCACCTACCCTGAGGTCATTGTGAAAGAGACGGGCGGCACCCGAGGCAGCGCCTTCGTGAACCGCAAGTTTGAGGCGGGCTTGAAGGTTATGGCTTACCCCCCTCAAGGGCGCTTGTTGCCGACGTCGTGGACAGAAACCCCCTGCCATTTTGTGCTCTTCGCCGCCGGCGTGGGCATCACCCCCCTGTACCACGTGATGCAACACCTGCTGGCCGGACCGGTCCAGCATGAAATCACTTTGTTCTACGGCAACTCCGAGTGCCACGACATTTTGTTGCGCGACGAGCTGGAGGAGTTGAGCCAAAACAAACGCGTCAACGTCGTGCACATCTTGAGCGACGGCAGCTTGGACGACGACTTGCACAACGGCCGCATCAACGCCAGCAAAACCATGTTGTTGATGCAAACCGTGGACACCGCGCTCCCCATAAAAGTGCTGTTGTCAGGCCCCAAATCCATGAAACAAGAAGTTCGACGTGGATTGGACCTCTGTCGCGTGCCTGAGGCCGACATTCGGACGGAGGACTTTCACCATCCGCCGCACCTCGAAGCGCCAGTGACGTCCACCTGTGAAGTGACTGCAGAGTACCAAGGCAAAACCGTGTCGTTCACTTACGAACCTGGCGAAGAGACCTTGATGGACGCGGTGCTCCACCACGGCCTGGACGCCCCGCAGTCATGTCGCGGAGGCGTGTGCGGCAGCTGCCGTGCCGTCGTGCTTGAAGGCGAAGTGTCCGCGGAGCACAGCTACGCCCTCACCGCTGCAGAGCGGGCCCAAGGCATGGTGTTGTGTTGCCAGTCACGGCCTGCGGGAAGCAAAGTCTCCCTGTCCTTCAAGGAAGGCCAATGAACTTGTGCGTCTGCAATGACAGACGCCAGCCCCGAGCGTGTTGAATGCGCTCAATGACCCGGTCCATCACCTTGTCCCTGCGGTCCCACTCGGGCTGCAAGAATTTCAAAGCACCAGGGGCCAATTGCGCGGCATGCTCCTCCGCCCAGGTCAAGTCGTGGTCGTTGACCACCACCACCTTCAATTCGTCGGCTTCGAGGTACCACTCTGGACGGCACGCCTTGAACTTCTTGGGACTGAGCGTCACCCAATCCCAGGTCCCCGACACGGGATGGGCCCCACTCGTTTCCAAATGCACTTTCAACCCTGCGTCTGACAACCCAGCCGTCAACGCGTCCAGGTTGTGCATGCAAGGCTCACCGCCCGTCACCACAACCATCGGCAGTCCAGATTCCACGGCTTCCTTCACCAGGATGTCCACAGCCACTTGGGGGTGCGCCTCCACAGGCCAGCTCTCTTTCACATCGCACCAAGAACACCCCACATCGCACCCGCCCAAACGGATGAACCACGCAGGGTGGCCCGTCCACGCCCCCTCTCCTTGAAGGGTTGGAAAGCGCTCCATCACGGGGTATGTGGGGGCGGTGCTCATGCAAGCTTGGCGTCCAAATCAAACGCCGAGGCGCCTGTGATTTGGGCGGTCACGAAATCTCCGATCCGAAGGTGGCCGTCATGGGCAATGCGCACCTCGTTGTCCACGTCTGGGCTGTCGTACTGGGTGCGTCCCACCCACAGTCCATCCTCAAAGCGGTCGATGAGCACACGTTCGGTGCTGCCAATCCGCGCCACGTTCAGCTCTTCGCTGATGCCGGCTTGGATGTCCATGATGCGCTCCACGCGGGCGCGCTTGACGTCCTCTGGCACGTCGTCGGCCATGGTGTACGCGTGGGTGTTCTCTTCATGGCTGTACGTGAAGCACCCCAACCGGTCGAAGCGCATGCGTTCCACCCAGCCTTGCAGGTGTTCGAAGTGGGCCTCCGTTTCCCCCGGGAAACCACAAATAAGGGTGGTGCGGATGGCGATGTCGGGCACGCGCTGGCGGATGGCATCGATGAGGGCGTCGGTCTTGGCCTCGGTGATCCCCCGACGCATGGCCTTGAGCATCTCGTCGGTGCCGTGCTGCAAGGGCATGTCCAGGTAATTGCACACGTTGCTCCGCTCGGCCATGACGTCCAAGACGTCCATCGGGAACCCGCTGGGGAACGCGTAGTGCAACCGAATCCACTCAATGCCCTCCACGTCGCTCAACCGGCGCACGAGTTCGGCAAGCTTGCGCTCGCGGTACAGGTCCAGCCCGTAGTAGGTGAGGTCCTGCGCAATGAGGATGATCTCTGAGACGCCCTGTTTGGCGAGGCTCTTGGCCTCCTTCACCAAATCTTCCATCGGCGTCGAGCGGTGCTTGCCGCGCATCAACGGGATGGCGCAAAAGGCGCAGGGCCGGTCGCACCCCTCGGCGATTTTCAGGTAAGCGTAGTGCGCAGGGGTCGTCAGCAAACGCTCCCCCACCAATTCTTTCTTGTAATCGGCACGCAAGGTTTTCAGCAACCTCGGAAGCTCCCGGGTGCCAAACCACGCGTCCACTTCCGGAATGCCTTCGGCCAATTCGTCCTTGTAACGCTCCGACAAGCAGCCCGTCACGTAGACCCGTTCCACCTGGCCTTCTTCTTTGGCCTGGGCCCAGCGACAAATGGTGTCGATGCTTTCCTGCTTGGCCGCCTCAATGAATCCACAGGTGTTGACCACCACAATGCCGGCGTCGTCCTTCTTGGACTCGTGCTCGACCTCGTAGTCGTTGGCGCGCAACTGGGCCATCATGACTTCGCTGTCGAAGATGTTTTTCGCGCAGCCCAAAGTCACCACGTTCACCTTGCGGGGTTTGAAGGATCGTGCTCTCATGCGTTGGAATCTAGGGATTGGGGCAACAAGCTGTCGACAAATTCCATGGGATGAAACTCCTGCAGGTCCTCCATCTTCTCTCCCACGCCCACGAACCGCACCGGCACCTGCAGTTGGTCTGAAATCGCCAGCACCACGCCTCCCTTCGCTGTGCCATCCAACTTGGTCAGCACCAAACCGGTGACGTCCGTGACTTCTGTGAACCGCTTGGCCTGCTCCAAGGCGTTTTGGCCTGTGGACCCATCCAGCACCAGCCACACTTCGTGCGGGGCGTCCGGCACCACCTTGGACATCACGCGCTTGATCTTGCCCAGCTCGTTCATCAGGTTCACCTTGTTGTGCAGGCGCCCTGCCGTGTCGATCAAGACCAAATCCGCGTTCCTCGCCACCGCCGCTTGCAACGTGTCGAAGGCCACGGCCGCCGGGTCGGAGCCCATGCCCTGGGCGACCACTTCCACGCCCACGCGTTCTCCCCAAACCTTCAGCTGATCCACCGCCGCCGCACGGAACGTGTCGGCCGCGCCCAACATGACGCTCATGCCTTCAGACTTGTAACGGTGCGCAAGCTTGGCGATCGAAGTCGTCTTCCCGACGCCATTCACACCAACAATCATCACCACATGTGGATGGTCGCCACCACGCGGCACGCGGTACGCCGTCGAGTCGGCCCAAGAGCGGTCGTCTTCCTTGGTGATCAGCCCCAACACTTCTTCACGGAGCATGGTCATCAGCTCGCCTTGGTCGACGTAGGCCTCCCACGTGGCGCGCTTGCGCAACCGACTCAAGATGGCCTCGGTCGTGTCCACCCCTACGTCCGACAAAATCAGCGCCTCTTCCAAATCGTCCAACAGGTCGTCGTCAATCCGGCGACGTCCCGTGAACACCCGGGAGATGCGCTCCATGACGCCCTGCTTGGACTTGGCCAAGCCTTGGTCGAGCGACTCCTTCTTCTCTTGGCCAAACAGCCTCTTGAAAAATCCCATCAGGCGTTGCGTGTGTGGGGTGAAACAAAAAATGGGCCGGATTCACGAGGAAACCAGCCCATCCAAATTCGTTGTTGTGGAAGCGATTTCCTCAGTTCTTGGCGAACCAGGCCTTCACTTCGTCGTTGTGCACCACTTCTTCTTTGAAGGCGTATGCACCCGTCTTTTCGCTGCGCACCATCTTGATCACCTTTGTGTGCTGACGACCACCTCCGGTCTGCAACGATGCCACTGTCTTCTTAGCCATGCTTTCTGAATTTCAGAGGTTTAAGTCAAATTACTTGATCTCCTTGTGCACCGTGCAGCGACGAAGGACTGGGTTGAACTTTTTGATCTCCATGCGGTCTGGAGTGTTCTTGCGGTTCTTCGTGGTGACGTAACGCGACGTGCCTGGCATGCCAGACTCTTTGTGCTCTGTACATTCCAAAATCACCTGAACTCGGTTGCCTTTCTTCGCCATGGTTTCAAGAATTGGAGGGCAAAGATAGCGAATTCTCGTGATTGGAACAACGCCCTTTTGCACACGCCTGCGTGAAGAAGCAAAAACAGCTCACAATGCCTGTGTGAATGCAGCGTTTAGCTTCGTGACACATGGCGAAGAACATCCTCCTTCACGACAAAGATGACTCCTCTTCTGGCGGAGGCAAAAAAGCCAAGCGCACAAGCAAAGCCAAAAAGGGCGCGAAGCGAGGCGCCAAGTCGGCCAAATCACGGTTCAGCCTTCCCACATTTCAAGCTGTGGAGAACGCCAAAGCCTTCTGGGCCGACGAACGGACCCGCACCATTTCTGGGCTGTTTGCCCTTCTGACAGCGCTCATCTTCACCTTGTCCATCTTCTCTGCCTTCGGGTCGGGGGACCAAGACATTCGTCTCATTCAACTCGGCGCCGACGCCGACCCCTTGGAAGCCTTCCACAACATCGTGGGCGGACTCGGGGCGTACATCGGGTACTTCTTCGCTCGTCAAGGCTTGGGCCTCGGGACGTTGGCCATTCCGTTCATGCTGACTCTGCTGGGGGTGAAGTGGTTGACCGACCAAGACCTGCTCCCCCTGGGCAAATCGTTCCGGTTGTCGCTGGCACTGGCCCTGATCCTTCCTTGCCAACTCGCCCTGATCACCCCATCCGTGGCCGTGGACGGAGAGCCTCAATTCAGCTGGCTGAACGACCACATTGTTGGCGCGACAGGCATCTGGAGCATGCAGGTGTTGGATCGCGGCATGGAAGTGGGTGCCCCAATTCTCCTTGCTGTCCTTTTGACCTGCATTTGGTTGTTCAACCACCCCCCTTCGGCAGTCAAGTTGAAAGAGATGGCGGGCACTTGGATGAAAACCTCAAAGGACACGATGCGGGCAGAAGACGAAGCGGATGAGGCCGCTCTGAAGCAAGACGCGGATGCCCGTGAGGCCAACGACACAGAGGATTCCGGATCTGAACGGCCGATGTCGGCCACGAACATCTTGCTCGCAAAGGACAAGGCCAAGCGGGAAGCGGAAGCCGACGAGACGGACGACGTGCCCTTCGAAGTGACCCTCCCGCCCGAACAGGAACCCGCACAAGCGCCCGAGACACCAACAGAGGACGTGTCTCCAGTGGCTGCGGAGACTGCGGAGGCCGCAAAGGACGGCCAGGACGACGTGGCGTTCGAAGTGAAAGAAGCCCTGGATGAGGAAGTGCTGACCAAGGCGCAGCTGGACGATTTGACGCAAGAGTTTGGGCCGTTTGACCCGACGCTGGACCTGCCAAAGTTCCAACTGCCCAACATCGACAAACTGGCGGACCACGGCGACGGCAAGCACCGCGTCACGGCGGACGAACTCGACGTCAACAAGGACAACATCATCCGCACCCTGCAGAACTTCAAAATTGAAGTCGACAAGATTTCAGCAGAGGTCGGTCCCACGGTGACGTTGTACGAGATCGTGCCTGCGCCTGGGGTGCGCATCAGCAAAATCAAGAACCTCGAGGACGACATCGCCTTGAGCTTGGCGGCGTTGGGCATCCGCATCATCGCCCCCATCCCAGGAAAAGGCACCATCGGCATCGAGGTGCCCAACTCCAACCCGGACGTTGTCAGCATGCGCACGCTGATCGCCAGCGAGAAGTTCCAGAACAGCGACGCCGAATTGCCGATCGCCTTGGGCAAGACCATCAGCAACGAGACGTACGTCTTCGACATGGCCAAAATGCCGCACCTGCTCATGGCCGGCGCCACAGGCCAGGGAAAGTCCGTCGGTTTGAACGCCATGCTGGTGAGCATGCTGTACCGCCGGCACCCGTCGACGTTGAAGTTTGTCCTGGTGGACCCCAAGAAGGTGGAACTCACCCTCTACAACAAGATTGTGCGCCACTACCTGGCGCAGTTGCCAGACAGCGAAGACCCCATCATCACGGACACCAGCAAAGTGGTGTCCACGTTGAACAGCTTGTGCGTTGAAATGGACCAGCGCTACGAGCTGCTCAAGGCGGCGCAGTGTCGGAACATCAAGGAGTACAACACCAAGTTTGCCAAGCGCAAGATCATTCCCGGGTTGGCGGACGGCCATCCAGACAACGGCAAGGACATCCACCGCCTTGGGCACCACTACATGCCGTACATCGTGCTTGTGGTCGACGAGTTTGCCGATTTGATCATGACTGCCGGCAAGGAAGTGGAAACGCCCATCGCGCGGCTGGCGCAACTCGCACGCGCCATCGGCATCCACCTCATCATCGCCACGCAGCGTCCCTCGGTCAACATCATCACAGGAACGATCAAGGCCAACTTCCCTGCACGTGTGGCGTTCCGGGTGACTTCAAAAATCGACTCCCGCACCATCCTCGACGCAGGGGGTGCCGACCAACTGATCGGCCGAGGCGACCTGCTGATGAGCACAGGCAACGACCTGATTCGCTTGCAATGTGGCTTCGTGGACACCCCTGAAGTGGAGAAAATCTGCGAATTCGTGGGGTCTCAGCAAGGCTTCGCCCAGTCCTACGAATTGCCACCCCCTCCAGCGGAGGCCAGCGAGTCAAGCGGCGGGATCGACCAAGAAGACCGGGACCCCATGTTCGAAGACGCTGCGCGGGTGCTGGTGATGCACCAACAAGGGTCCACCTCCCTGTTGCAGCGAAAGCTGAAGCTGGGGTACAACCGCGCGGGACGGTTGATCGACCAATTGGAAGCGGCCGGCATCATCGGGCCGTTTGAAGGGAGCAAGGCCCGGAAGGTCTTGGTGCCCGACGAAGCGAGTTTGGAACAGTTGTTGCAATCCAGCTCCACCACAACCTAGTAAGTTTGCACCATGCGGAAGATTCTCTCCATGCTCGGCGCCTGTTGCGCCATGGCCTTGACCCCTGCCCTCAGCCAAGACCCTGATCTCCTGTTGGGCGATTTGAGCGAGAAGGCCAAAACCTACACCGCCTACGAAATCGCGTACACCAGCACCTTGGTGGACTTGAAGAACGACTTCGAGCTGACGCAAGAAGGCTCCGTTCAGATTGAGGGAGACCGCTTCCACCTCGACTTGGGCGACTACGTGATTTACTGCGACGGCGAATCCGTGTGGACGTTTGAGCCTGAGATGAACGAGTGCTACCTGGACGACATGGAGACCATGCGCGAGGAAGGCATGGACCCCTCTCAGCTGTTCACCGTCTGGGAAGAGGACTTCCGCCGCGAGTGGGTGGGCCGCGCCCAAATCGGAGACAAGAACTGCGCCCACGTCAACTTGTACGCCGGCGAGGACAAGCCCTACCACACCCTGCAACTGTTCATCGACGACACCGCCCTTGAAATCGTGCGCATCGTCATGAAAGGACGCGAAGGAAGCGACGTGACCTACACCGTGACATCCTTTTCCACCTCGTTGGAAGTCAAGCCAGGGATGTTCACCTTCCCTGCCGACAAGCACCCCGGCGTCGACCTCATCGACAACCGGATTTGATCAGAAACTGAACCGCTTTAATCCTGGGGCGCCTTGCGCTCTTTGGCCCCAGGCCACGGAATGGGGGTCCCATCAGGCTCGTAAGCCTCTGGAAACAGGTGCCGGTATTTCATGGGCACAGGAATGACGTCCTCGATTTCTGGATCGATGAACAACCTGGGCTGAAATGGCGGCAGTTCTGGCATGGTGTCCAGGGGGCACCAATCGAGCTGGGCAAACCGCCGCAACTCCCACGTCTCGTTGAACCAAGCCCCTTGCTCTTGGCGCTGGTTCCACTCGAGGTCCCCCATCATGGAGGTCACAAACCAAACCGCCTCGGGGGCATGCCTCACCCCTGCGTCCAGCACGGCGTCGTGGGTCAAAGTGGCGTACTTGTCCGGATCCGTGCCAGCCACGTCCCTGAACTGTTGCAACGCGTCGAAGCGGGTGGAATCCTCCCATTGGATGGAGGCTGACAAGGGCAACGTCAACCGCCAACGCTCCATCAAATCCCCTTCCACAAATGGCATGTCTGCGACCTCCGGATGCGCGTAGACCACAAAATCGGAGCTGTCGTTCATCTGCAATTCGGTTTGCAGGGCCGCCCACATGGAGCGTGAAGACCGGCCCGCCACGCCCACGACCACGTTCCGTTCATACGGAGTGACGTGCTCGGCCAAGCGGCCGACAGACCGCCGGCTTCCCCGAACCGTGTCCAAAAGTGCGTAACGGAGCGAATCGCCTTCTTCCTGCCACTTCGTCCGCTGCTGGGCGTTGAAGACCTGCTCAAACGCCGTCTCGAGCAGCGCGTCGTTGCCCTGGGTAACCACCAAAACGACCCGGTCGGTGTCGTGCTTGGCCGACACCCACTCGGCCAACTTCTCCACCCCTGCCAATTCCAAGGGCACAGCGGAGCGGACGCCAGGTCCACGCTCCACGTAGCGCTCTGGCTGCTCGGTCAACAAAATGTGCTGCTTGCCCAGGCGGTCGATTTTGGGGGCAACCACGCCCACATTTTCCCGCATCAACGGCCCCACGACCACATCAGCTCGGCAGAGATGGGCCTGGCTGTACTGGGGACGGCCCAGCGAGTCTGGCGTTTCGTCCAAGACTTGAACTTCAACCGGAACACCCGCTTCGCCCAATTGAGACACGGCCGCCTCCACCCCATGCAAGCACGACATGGCAATTTGTCGGAGTCGGACGGTCTTGCGGGGAAGCATGCCTCCCTCGAGGGTGTCCACTTGAAGGCCAAAAGGCAACAGGACGGCCAACCTCAACGTGTCGACCTGCACGGAGTCCACCGCAACCGAATCCGTCTGGGCATCCGCCGACGACACAAAAAGACAGGCTGCCAACAAGCAGAGCGTTCGTGCACGGAGGATGTGGAGGGTCATTCCCATTCGATGGTGGCCGGTGGCTTCGAGCTAATGTCGTACACAACCCGGTTCACGCCACGCACCTTGTTGATGATGTCGTTGCTGACCTTGGCCAAGAAATCATAAGGCAAGTGGCACCAGTCGGCCGTCATGCCGTCGGTGCTGCTCACGGCGCGAAGGGCCACGGCGTTCTCGTACGTCCGCTCGTCGCCCATCACACCCACGCTCTGCACGGGAAGCAGGATGGCCCCCGCCTGCCACACGTCGTTGTAGAGGCCGGCGTCGCGCAAACCTTGGATCCAAATGTGGTCCACCTCCTGCAGCACGCGCACCTTCTCGGCGGTGATGTCGCCCAAGATGCGGATGGCGAGCCCTGGACCTGGGAACGGATGACGTCCGAGGATGCGTTCCTTGATGTTCATGGCACGCCCCACGCGCCGCACCTCGTCCTTGAACAAGAGGCGGAGTGGCTCCACCACTTCGAGGGTCATGTAATCAGGCAGTCCACCGACGTTGTGGTGGCTCTTGATGGTGGCCGAGGGGCCGCCCGTCGCGCTGACCGACTCGATCACGTCGGGGTAAATCGTGCCCTGGCCCAGCCAGCGTGCGCCTTCCACGCCTTTGGACGCTTCGTCGAACACTTCGACAAACACGCGGCCAATGGCCTTGCGCTTGGTCTCCGGGTCGGACTCTCCGGCCAGGGCTTCCAAGAATTGGTCGCCTGCACGCACCCCGCGCACGTTCAAGCCCATGTCCTTGTAATCCTCGAGCACTTGCTCGAATTCGTTCTTCCGAAGCAGGCCGTTGTCGACGAAGATGCAGTGAAGCCTGTCCCCGATGGCGCGGTTCAACAGCTCGGCCGCCACGGTGGAATCGACCCCGCCACTCAGGCCCAGAATGACGCGGTCTTCCGGGCCAATTTTGGCCTGAAGGTCCTTGACGGTGGAATCCACAAAGTTGTCGGGGGTCCAGGAGCCTGCGCATCCGCAGATGCCCATCACGAAGTTCTTCAACAAAATGGGGCCCTCCGTGCTGTGCCACACCTCGGGGTGAAATTGGATGCCCCACACCTGCTTGCCCTCGGCGCGGAAGCCCGCGAAGTGCACGTCGTCGGTGCTGCAAATGGTCTTGTAGCCAGGGCCCAACTCCAAAATGGTGTCGCCGTGGCTCATCCAAACCTGGCTGTTGGGCGTCATGCCCGCCAACAGCGGGTCGTCCGAGTTGACCGTGGCGAGGTTCGCGCGGCCGTACTCCCGAGAGTCGCTCGCCTCCACCTTGCCTCCGCTGAGCGTGGCCAGGTATTGGGCGCCGTAGCACACCCCGAGCAACGGAACTTGGTCCACGATGGCCGACAAATCGGGTTGGGGGGCGTTCTCGTCCCGGACGCTGTGTGGGCTTCCGGACAGCACCACTCCGAGGCAACCCTCTGGGAGGCCTTTGAAGGCATTCCACGGGATGATTTCCGAATACACGTTCAACTCACGCACGCGACGTGCGATCAACTGGGTGTACTGAGACCCAAAGTCGAGAATCAAAATGCGTTCCTGCATGGCGGCAAAGGTACCTTGGCCCTTGGCGCATCAACACCCGTCAGGCGCTCTACTTTTGCACTGAAATCCAACGTTTCAAACATGTCTCAAGCCGCCCTCTTCCCCAACCTCGAAGGCCGACGTGTGGTTCTGGCCAGCCAAAGCCCGCGACGCCGTGAACTGATGACCATGATGGGGTTGGACGTGGAGTGCATGGCACGGGACCTGGACGAATCTTGGCCTGCCGAGCTGGAAGGGCCTCGTGTGGCGGAGTTTGTGGCGCGGAAAAAAGCGGACGGCTACCGAGACGTCCTTCAAGGCGACGACGTCTTGATCACCGGCGACACGGTGGTGGTGCTGCAAGGCAAGGTGCTCGAGAAGCCGGTGGATGAAGCCCATGCCAAGGTCATGCTGCGTCGATTGAGTGGCCAAACCCACACCGTGGCCTCCGCCGTGGCCGTGACGACGTTGGAGCATGGGACCCAAAGCGTGCTGGACACGTGCGATGTCTCGTTCAACACGTTGTCGCCGGAATTCATCGACTTGTACGTCGGAGGTGGCACTTGCATGGACAAGGCCGGCGCCTACGGCGTCCAAGATTTGGCGGGGCTCGTGGGCGTCCGCTCCCTCTCAGGGTCGTTCTACACCGTGATGGGCATGCCCACCCACAAGTTGGCGACGTTGCTCGCCGCAATGTAAGGGAGACACCTTTTTTTCGCAGGCCCACACCGCACGGAAACGCCCTGTTTTCGGTGCAAAGCGGCTGATTTTGAGCACGAAGCGCAACTTCGATGCAAACAAAAGTGAAATTTTGGTGAACAAACCCATGACAAGGTGGTTGTAGGTGTGTTCACAGGACACATTTCTATGTACTTACCAAAATCAAAGCAATGATTTCTACAATTCTCACGTCTGTTCAGGCTATGGCCTCGGACGACTACGTCGGCTTCACGTTCTTCGTGGGCTGCATGGCCATGATGGCCGCGTCGGCGTTTTTCTTCCTCTCCATGAGCTCTGTCGAGGGCAAGTGGAAGACTTCTCTTTTGGTGAGCGGCTTGATCACATTCATCGCTGCCGTTCACTACTTCTACATGCGCGACTACTGGGCAGTTGTCGGTGAAAGCCCCACGTTCTTCCGTTACGTGGACTGGACCTTGACCGTGCCTCTGATGTGCGTGGAATTCTACCTCATCTTGAAGGCTGCTGGTGCCAAGACCGACCTCTTGTGGAAGCTCATTTTCGCTTCTGTGGTGATGTTGGTGACCGGTTACTTCGGTGAGGCGGTGTACATGGACGGTTCTGGTCCAGCCATCTGGGGCTTGATCTCAGGTTTGGCCTACTTCTACATCGTGTACCTCATTTACGCAGGTGAAGCCAAGCAACTCGCGAACGCTTCCACTCCTGCTGTGCAGAAGGCACACAACATCCTTTGCAAGTTCGTGTTGATCGGCTGGGGCATCTACCCACTCGGCTACATGATCGGCACTTCTGGCTGGTACGATTTTGTCGACACCCTCCCATTGAACATGGACGTGGTCTACAACATCGGTGACGCCATCAACAAAATCGGTTTCGGTTTGGTGATCTACTCTCTCGCTGTCAGCGACAAGTAATCACCTGTACCCTTTCCACTGAAATCGTGACCTGTGAAGGGCCGGGAACCTCGAGTTTCCGGCCCTTTCTTTTTCTCCCTCCCTCGACATGAACCAAACTCTGACATGGATGGGCCACCGCTGGTTTGGGCCTGCTGCCGTCGCCCTCGCGGCGTTGCTGGGGCCTGCGCTGGCGAACCAGTCTCCCTGGACGTGGGGGCTGTGCGCTGCGCTGTTCGTGGTCGTCGGGCTTCCGCATGGCGCGGTGGACCACATCACGTACCACCACGCCCTTGGACGGAATGCAAAAACCGCCCCATGGCGCTTTGTGGCGCCCTACCTCGCAGGCCTGGCCGCGTTTGCGGCGGCGTTCGTGTGGGCTCCGCTCTTGGCGACGTGGGCGTTTCTGGTGCTGGCCTCCTGGCATTTTGGCCAAAGCCACGTCGAAGTGCGCACCTCCGAATGGCTGGACCGCCTGCGCGGATTTGCCCTCGGGTCGCTCATTTTGGGCACCCTGCTTGACCTGCAGTCAGGGGCTGCGGGCCACGTGATGTCCATGTGGATGGACGACTCTGGCAGCGCGTGGACCCTCCGCACCATCGGGGTGGGCTTGCCCATGTTGAAGCTGCTGTGGACCGTCACGGCCTTCATGACCTGGCAGCGCAACCCCGAAGGTCGCACCATGAGCACGCGGCTGCTCCGAGAAGCTGCTTGGGTGGTGGCCATGTGGGCGCTGGCCCAATCGGGCGAGCTCCTCTGGGCCTTCACCGCGTACTTCTGTTTGGGGCACGCCGCAGATTCATGGCGGGGCGAATTCCTGCATCACCAGAGCCTGACATCTCAGTTTTGGACCTACTACCGTTGGGCATGGCCGTTCACGTTGGTCTCCCTGTTGGGCCTGGCCGCTGTGGCCGGTGCTGCATTTGCCGGGTGGATCGGCGTGCACTGGGCGTGGGCCGTTTTGATCGCAGGCACTGTGCCGCACATGGTGCTGCTGGACCACTGGGCACCGGCCCAACTGCGCGCCGAGCGCGCCGAATGAGGTTGCTGCCTCAGTCCGGACGGTAGGCCACCGTCACCCCTTCTTCCAACGATTCGTCTTTCCGCAACATCCTGCCCACCGGATGGTGCGGGCAACCGGCGTCGGCCAACACCTTGGCCACTTCATCGGCGTGGTCGGGACACACCGACACCAGCAGGCCGCCCGACGTTTGGGGGTCGCACAACAAATCCCGCAAGTAGCCCTCCGGTGCATCCACATGGGCCCCGTAGCTGGCATAATTGCGTCTTGCGCCACCTGGAACCATGCCCTGGCTGTGGTAGTCAGGAACGCCCTCGAACGTTCGCACTTGCTCGCCGTGCACTTCCGCCAAGGTTCCGCTGCCTTGGCACATCTCAAGCAGATGTCCCATCAGCCCAAAACCCGTCACGTCCGTCATCGCGTGGACGCCTGGCATGGCCGACAGCGTGGCGCCGATGGCGTTCAAGGATTGCATGCTGCGCACGGCCGCGTCGAGGTGGTCCTGGTGCACCTTGCCCCGCTTTTGGGCTGTGGTGATCATCCCCACCCCCAACGGCTTGGTCAAGAACAACACGTCGCCTGGATGGGCCGCGGCATTCTTCTGCAAATGATCCACAGACACGCGCCCTGTCACGGCCAAGCCAAAAATCGGTTCTGGACAATCGATGCTGTGCCCCCCAGCCAAGGGGATGCCAGCCTCTTCGCAAATGCTTCGGCCGCCCTCCAGAACCTGACCCGCCACTGTTTCATCGAGCTTGTCGATGGGCCATCCGAAGATGGCGATGGCCACAAGCGGCGTGCCCCCCATGGCGTAGATGTCGCTGATGGCGTTTGCCGCGGCGATGCGGCCAAATGTGCGCGGGTCGTCCACAATGGGCATGAAAAAGTCCGTCGTGCTCACAATCGCGGTGCCGTCGCCCAAATCCACCACCGCCGCGTCGTCCTTGGTGTCGTTCCCCACCAACAGCTGAGGGTAATGGGGACCGTCCTTCATGCCAGACAACATGTCGTGAAGCACCGCCGGGGCAATTTTGCACCCACAGCCCGCGCCGTGGGAGTATTGGGTCAGTTTGACGTCGCCTGAAGGTTCCATGGGTTCCATTGTGAATGTGCATCTCGGCACGCATCGGCCGTATCTGCGGGGTTGAGGCCAAGAGCTTGAACGGCGCGCATCTGCTCGCGCTTGTCCAATCCATGGCGGTAAGTCTTGTCGTAGTACACCAAGGCGATTCGGGCCGCCTCGGCCAAATTCCCTTCACGCACGTGGGCAACCGCGGCATTGGCATGTTGCCCGCCGAGCTTGGTCCGAATCCGCTCAAACGCCTGCACCAACGCCTCTTCGTCCGCCTCGCCGTACATCGAAAGCAGGTGAGCGATGCGGTCTTCCTCGGTGCGCTCCAACTCCAAGACCGGCGCACTGCGCAACCTCTTGTGGAAGTTCTCAGGCATTTGGACCCACCCAATGGAACGGCTCTCGTTCTCCACCCACACAGGGCCATCGTGGCCGTCGCGGTCCAAGGCACGCAACGCCCAGGCCAAATCGTTGGAGAACTGCTCTGTGCTCGGCTGGGGATGGGCGTCCAGGTTCCCAAATGAGGAGCCAAAATGATGGGCCATGCCCTCCAAATCCAGGGTCCGCTCCTTCTGGGCGGCCAGCGCGTGAATCACATCGGTCTTGGCCGTGCCCGTCATGCCGCCGAGCACCACGTATGGGCGGGCCGTTTGGAACGTCGCGCGGAGCACCGCCCGGCAGGCCTTGTACCCCCCCTGGCAACGCGCCGACGGCACCTCTGCCGTGCGCAAGAGCCAATCGACGCTTCCCGAGCGCATGCCTCCCCGCCAACAATAGACCAACAGGGGCGTGCGTGTGTCCTGGGCCTCGAACAAGGCCCGCGCCCGAGCGGCCATGTCCCGAAGCTTGGGACCCACCAGCTCCAAGCCCAAGTCCACCGCCACCTGCTTGCTTTCTTGCTTGTACGCCGTGCCGACCCGAGCCCGCTCTTCGTCGGTGAACAGTGGAAACGACACCGCGCCAGGCAGGTGTCCAGCCGCGTATTCCTTGGGGGCGCGCACATCCAACACCACGCCCCCACGCTCGGCCGCGGCCAAGAATTCTTCGGGGGTCATGATGTGCTCAGGAATGGGCATGGATGCAAAGATGCTTCACTTGAAACCAACAAAAAACGCGCCCCGCAGGAGGCGCGCTTTCCAAACAAACCAAGAACCTCGGTCAAGGTTCTAAACCAATCTCTCTGGCGTACACAGACACTTCAGCCTGGGGGGCTGCGTTGGGTTCGGGATGCACGGCAACTTTGGTCTGTTGCGTGGCGGTCCCGCCGTACACGTCTGTGACGGTCAATTCGAACGTGTATTTGCCCGGCGTCGCCGTGAACGACGAACGGCCAGGAATTTCCTCTCGCAATTGGACGTCAGGGCCTTCTGTCTGGACCCAAGCGAACGTCAGTGAATCGCGCTCGGCGTCGTGTGAATCCGCACCGTCCAGGACGATGTCCATGTCTGACGTTTGCGCGTCGCGGTCGTGCGGCAACTCAAAGTGCACACGGCTCTCCGCTTCGGCGTTTTCCGCGGCTTGGGCTTCTGCCACGACGGCGGCCTCGGCGTCCAAGACGGCACGTTCCGCCATGCGTTCCATTTGCTGGGCCTTCAAATACCCGATCCCCGCCACGCTCAACACGAGCGCCGCGGCTGTGATTTGCTTCTCCATGTCTGGCTGATTGAGGTCAAACGGGTGGATGCGACAAGGCGCGGTGGCGTCATTCAGCCACCGCGCTTGTCAACGCATCGCTTACTTCTTGGTAAGGATGTTCCAGAGGATCAAAAGGGCCACGAGTCCAACGAACCCGCCGTTTCCAAGGGTCGTGATCAACGACG
>CALKFF010000050.1 GCA_938084585.1 uncultured Flavobacteriales bacterium | reverse complement strand
GCTATCTTTGCGGTCCTCAATCTAGAGGCGGGGCGTGGCCCAGCCCGGTTAAGGCGCCTGTTTTGGGAACAGGAGATCGCAGGTTCGAATCCTGCCGCCCCGACTACGAAAGCCGCTCACATCTGTGGGCGGTTTTTTTGTGCCCCCATTTTTTTTTGCTCAAAACGAAACCCTTTTTCATCCAGTCCCGTTAAGGGGGCTGAACACGGTTTCAGGCTCGCAGCGAGCGCATCGCTGCAGAGAATTGGTTTTTTGGTTTAGAACAGGAGAGCTGCCCCCCGAGGCGGCTCTTTTGTTGTGCCCAAGACTCGCCTGTTGGATTTTTTTCTAACGCCGAGTGTAACCTATTCTCCCATGCTACCGTTCAAAGAGACGAACATGGTTTCAGGCTCGCAGCGAGCTCATCGCTGCAGAGAATTGGTTTTTTGGTTTAGAACAGGAGAGCCGCCCCCCGGGGCGGCTTTTTTGTGGCCCAACTTGTCCACATTCTCTTTGGAAGCCAGGCGATTGCGTGTACCTTGGAGCAAAACCAAACCTCATGTTCCGCTTGTTCTCCCAATCCCTCGGACTGGCCGCGTTGTTCGCCGTTCTGGCCACCTCAGCGTCCGCCCAGTCCACCCTCGAACTGAACCTCCTCGGCTTGGCCGAAGGCGACGTGGCCCACGCCACGGTCCAACAGAACGTGCAACACCTTCTGGAGAAGTCGGTGACAGGAACCGGCGAGGCGGTGGTCATTTCCTTTGACTTGACCGAGGGCGAGTGGATCGCCGGGGTCGACGTGCCAGGCTACGCGGTGAACGGACCTTGGACCGTGTTTGGGGAAAGTGGCGGCGCCATCGACGTGCACATGACGCCTTTGGATGGCGGAGAAGATTTCTCGTTCACGTGGAACGACGACGAGAGCTACGCCGGCCACGCGACCGAATTTGTGCCAGGCGACCAACCGGTCATTGTGGTGTTGAGCGATTCGGTTCCCATGCCTGACGACTTCGCGGCACGTCAGCTGTACTTCGAATACGGGATTGTGTTGGAGGACAACGACGAAGTTTGGACCCCAGAGGACGCCTTCAAATTGTGGCAATCCTTGAAGGAATTGCCCTTCGAAACCACCAGCCTGTGGGAAGAACCCGAAGTCCGCGCCGTGTGGACCAAGACGGCCGGCATGCTGGAGCAAGACGTCACCGTCACCTCAGAAGAGGGCGTCGACTTTGTGACACTCGCCGAGGACGTGTTCACCTACGCCTCTCCCCTGGTGGTCAACTTCGACGGCGTGGAAGGCCGGTACTTCTCGCGCCGCTTGCACACCGCCTTGCTGAATGTGGTGTCCGACTTTGGCCAAAACGCCAACATCATGGCGCAGGTGGCGCACGAGCGCTACGGCTTGACCTTCCTGCAGCCCGGCCCTGAATTGGAGGCGTTGATGAGCGAAACGGCGAGCAACTTCCAAGATTTCGAACCTTGGGAAAAGGTGGAGATCCTCACCATGATGGAGGAGTACCCCAGCGGCATGCACAAGCAAGAAGGCCTGACCTACCTGGTGCGCCGCATCGCAGGCCAGCAGAACCCCTACTACCCCCTTGCCCCTGCCATTGCGTGGGTGGGCATGGAGACCATCGAGTTCATGGGCTCGGCGTTCAACGCCACGTTGCTGACGTACGTGCACCGTTTGGTCTTGCACGAGAAGGCGCACTTCTTGTGGGAGTACACCTTCAGCGACGAATTGAAGGACGACTGGATTGAGTTGGGCGGCTGGTTTGTGGACCCTGATTCCGAAAGCGGCTGGTCCACCACCCAAACCACCGAATTCGTGTCGGCCTACGCCCACGGCATCAACCCCAACGAAGACATGGCGGAATCGATCGCGTACTACATCGAGAACCCGCAAGTCCTCTTGACCCACGCCCCGGCCAAATACGATTTCATTCGCGACCGTGTGATGCACGGTGCGCGCTACGTGGCATCCATTCCCGAGGAATTGACGTTTGAGGTCCTCAACCTGTTCCCCGATTACGTGTACCCCGGCAAGGTCATCGGCACCGAGGTCACGTGTGCAGGCGCCCCTGAGGAAGACAAGCTCCTGACGTTCCGGATTGAACTCCACTCTGAAAACGTCGAGACCGACGGCGCCTCTGGCGCGTTCGCCCGCTTCACCAGCCCTGCCGGGACCTACTTGGACATGTACTTGAGCCCCGAGAACGGCAGCGTCGACAACGTCTTGATCGGCACGCGCTCGGTGAGCAAGCACGCCGCCTCAGGATGGTGGAACCTCAACACGGTCGACATCACCGACCCCGTGGGCAACGAGCGCTTCGAGAACCCCAACACCTTGGGTTGCGCGCTTTACGTGAACAACCCGTTGGAGGATTTGGCCCCGCCGCTCTACATCGACGACAGCTACGCGTTGAGCCTGACCACGGTGGACATGGCGAACCCGGTCACCGGTGAATCCGAGATGCAGGCGCTCCGGGTCCAGTTCGACACCTTCGACAAGAGCCCGCTGGCGCGTGGGTTGAGTCGCGTCACCTTCCCCGCCAACGCCGAGGGAGAGCAGCGCACCATCGACGTCCAGTCCAACACCTTCCCCTCCAACGGCTACGACGAGGTGAAGGAGCACGACATGAACCTTCCGATCCCCCACTTCTACCCCACTGGCGAGTACGTGGTGAACTGGGCGATCGCTGACGACATCGCGCTCAACACGAGTTCTCTTTACCTGACGGAAGACGTCACCAACTCCAACGCCAACGGGTTCGACATCTTCGCGGAAGACCGCGAAACCGTGTACATCGAGACGTCGCACCCCGACATCTTGCCGCCCATGGTGGATTTGAACTCCATTTCCATCTCGGCGTCTCCAACCAACCCCGACGCCCCCAACGGCGAGACCTTGGTGACCATAGAGTGCCTCATCCAAGACACCAGCCACTTCGACGAATTCGCTGCCGGATTGAAGTACGTCGCGTACACCCTGCGCAACCCCATCGGCGAGGAATTCACCTACTCCGCGTGGGACGACCTCGGAGGCTCCAACTACTACTACTCAACGTTTGCACCAGACGTGACCAACGACTGGAAGACGGTGACGCTGCAGCGCCTGTTGCCCGTCGGGTCGGTGCCTGGAACCTGGGGATTGGCGCACATGCAATTGATGGACCGCGCCCACAACGTCCAAAACCACGACTTCGTGGAGATCATCCACTTCGAAACCAACGAAGAGCCTGAGACCTGCCATGGCGACATGGACGAGGACTCAGTCATTGGCGTGAGCGACTTGCTCGTCGTCATCTCCGCTTTCGGATGCGAAGGGGAATGCGGCAAGCCCGACATGGACGACGACGGACACGTCATCGTCCAAGACGTCATCTCGTTCCTCGCCATCTTCGGCGACAGTTGCGAGTGACACCCGATCGGCGAAAATTCCAGCACGCAATAAGGGCCGCATATGCGGCCCTTATTTGTGGGCTGACGCCCCGCGTTCAAATGCTCAGCTGAACTGTTCCTGGAAGCGGTCGGCCACGTAGTCCCCAATGGCCAACGATGCGGTCGCCGCGGGCGACGGGGCGTTGAGCACGTGGATGGAACGGTCGGTGGTTTCGATGCGGAAATCGTCTCGGGTGTCGCCGTTTTGGCTCAGCAACAGCGCCCGCACGCCGGCGCGCCCTGGCCGGATGTCGTCCATGGTCAAGGACGGCACCAACCGCTGAAGGGTCTTCAAGAACAACCGCTTGGAGAAGGCGCGTCGGTACTCGTTGATGCCGAAGGCCATGTTGTTGAAGAACAGCTTCCACGTGCCCCCGTAGCCCAAGGCTTCCATGGTGTCTTTCAAATCGAAGTCCGTCTTCCCGTAGCCCTCGCGCTTGAAGGTGAACACGGCGTTGGGGCCGCACTCGATCTCGCCGTTGGTCATGCGGGTGAAGTGCACGCCCAAGAAGGGGAAGTCGGGGTTGGGCACCGGGTAAATGAGGTTCTTGACCTTGTGCTTGGCGTGGTCTTCCAACTCGTAGTAATCGCCGCGGAACCCCACGACGCGCTCTTTCAACTTCACACCGTCTTTCCTTGCCAAGCGGTCCGCTTGCAAGCCCGCGCACACGACCACCTTGTCGGCGGCGTACGTCCGCGTCTCGCCTGCGACGGTGGTGCGCACGACAGAGCCTGCGCCTTCAGGACCGAGGTCCACCACTTCCTCGCCCAGCCGCACCTGGCTGTTGGGCTGGATTTTCAAGGCGGCGGCGGCCATTTTCTCGGTGGCGTTGCGAAAGTCCACAATGCCGGTGCAGCCCACAAAGAGGGCGGCCACCCCCTTGCAGTGGGGCTCGATCTCGGCGAGCTGGTGCGCGTCGATGCGCTCGAGGCCCTCGATGCCGTTCTGTTGGCCGATGCCGTGGATCTTCTCCAACATGGGCAGCTCGGAATCGTCCGCCGCCACGACCACCTTGCCGCACACGTCGTGGGGCACGTCGTGCTCCTTGCAGAACTGCACGAGCTCCCGGCGGCCTTGCACACAGTTCGTGGCTTTCAAGGAGCCTGGCTTGTAATACAGGCCTGAGTGGATCACCCCGGAATTGTTGCCGGTTTGGTGGTCGGCCAGCCGGGGCATCTTGTCGATGAGCAGCATGGTGCGCTCGGGAAAGCGCTTTTGGAGTTTGTAAAACGTGGCTGCGCCGACAATGCCGCCGCCCACCACCACCACGTCAAAAGAACCGTCGTTGTGCATCGCCGTCGAAGGTACGACCCTCCGGCCATGCCAAGGCCTTGGACTATCTTGGGCGACATGGCAGAGACGACAAGCGGCACGCACGCCAACAAAAAGGTCCAAAACGCCTGGGCCCTCTACGATTGGGCGAACAGCGTGTACTCCTTGGTCATCACCACAGCCATCTTCCCCATCTTCTACAACGCCGTGACCACGGTGCGGGACGACGACGGGAATTTGGTGAGCGACGTGGTGACGTTTTGGGGCATGGAGTTTCTGAACACGCAGCTCTACAGCTACGTGTTGGCCACGAGCTTCGTCGTCATCATCGTGATGAGTCCGTTGCTTAGCGGCATGGCCGATTTCGCCGGCAAAAAGCTCGACTTCATGAAGGTGTTCTGCTACGGCGGGGCCCTGGGGTGTGTGAGCCTTTTTTGGTTCAACCCCGAGCATCTGGAATGGAGCATGGCCGCGTTGTTCTTGGCCAACCTGGGCTTCTGGGGCAGTCTGGGCTTTTACAACGCCTACCTGCCAGAGATTGCCCCCAAAGAGGAACAAGACAAACTCGGCGCCCGAGGCTACGTCATGGGCTACATCGGTTCGGTGCTCTTGCTCGTGGTGTGCCTGGGCATGATCATGGGCGTGGGCAACCACCTCACCAAGTGGGCGTTCGTCTTGGTGGCCGTGTGGTGGGTCAGTTGGGCCCAGCCCGCCTTCCGCCGCTTGCCCTCCACCCCCCAGGACCACCGGCCTGAAGGCAACCTCTTGACGCAAGGCTTCAAGGAACTGCGCGGCGTGGCCAAAGACCTCAAAGGCCAACTCCACCTCACGCGCTACCTCAGCTCGTTCTTTGTGATGAGCATGGCCATCCAAACCATCATGCTCATGGCCACAAGCTTCGGCATCAAGGAGGTCCAGCTGTCCAGCGCGGAGCTCATCGTGGCCACGTTGCTCGTCCAATTTGTGGCCATCCCCGGGGCCTTTTTCGTGGCGTGGTTGAGCGGCAAAATCGGCAACATCAAGGCGCTCAGCTGCTGCATCCTGTCTTGGTGCGCCGTGTGCGCCTACGCCTACTGGTTCGCAAGCACCAAAGAGGGCTTCTACGTCGCGGCCGCGGCCATCGGCTGGCTCATGGGCGGCACCCAAAGCCTCAACCGCTCGACCTACAGCAAGCTCTTGCCCAAAACGGAGGACAACGCCTCGTACTTCAGCTTCTACGAAGTCCTGGAAAAAGGCGGACTCGTCATCGGCATGTTCGGATGGGGCTACATTGAGGGTCTGACCGGATCCATGCGCAACAGCATTCTGGCGCTTGTGGGCCTCTTCGGTTTGGCGTTCCTGGTGCTGATGCTGGTGCCCAAATCGCACCGCGGCCACCTCTCCGCAGCTTGACTCGAGTCTGGGCACACCCCACAACTGAACACAAAAAAGGCACGCCTCGGGGCGTGCCTTTTTTCATCTCCAAGCTGTGAAACTCAGTTCACAGAGAACGTCACGCGGCGGTTCTGGGCCCGTGCGATCTCGGAGTCACGTGTGCTGGCCGGGTCGCTGTTCTCGCGACCGGTGACCGTGATGCGGTCGGCCGAGATGCCTTCTGCTTCGAGCAAGCGCTTCACTTGGCCGGCGCGCTTCTTGCCGACGCCTTTGTAGCGCACGTTGATCTTGCCTTCGTTGAACTCGTCGTCGTCGCAGTGTCCCACGATCTCCAAGTTCAAGGACGCATCCTCCTTCATCAGCTTGGCGATTTGGGCGATGGTGTTCTTGCCTGGGGTGGTGGGCATGCGCTTCAAGAAGGCGTAGTAGATGGCCGCGTCCCGGATGATCTCCTGGGCAGAGGCGTCCTCAGGCAAGTTGCTGGTGCTGCCGTAGACCAAATCCATGTCGCGCTCGTCGGCCGCCCCACACTTGCATTGGCTCAACGCCTCGATGGCTTCCACCTTGACATTCTCGACGTAGTAGTAGGCTTGGGGCTGCTGAGGCTTGCCAGTGAAGCAGTCGCGGTGGGCGGTGGAGCGAGCGACCTTTTCCTCCTCAATGCTCGCGTCGCCGCCGAAGCATCCGATGACGAGGTACTCCTCTTCTCCGGTTCCGGTGAAGGTGCCACACACCGTTTCCCAGCCGTCCATGTACACCATGGATTTGTTGCTCTTGTGCTGGACGTCCGGCTTCTGCACGATCGGGGCGGTGCCGCCGCGCTCGATTTTGCGGTCGCTGAGGATGGCGCCAATGTCTGGCACGGCGTAGCGGCTCAAATCCGCCAAGCTCAGGTCAAACGACACGCAGTACATCTGGTTTTCGTCCAACTTCTCCGTCAGCTGCACCTGCAAGTAGGAACGCTTGAGCTTGGGGCTCTTGCTGTAGGCACGGAAGCCTGCGTAGAAGACCCCGTCAGCCGGATCCTGGTAGCCGTAGTCGTTGCAAGGGATGGTCACCTTGCTCTCCTTTTCACGCTCCATGAACAGGTCTGGCGCCACCTCGGTGGCCCCACCCCATTCTTCGCTGAACACGTTGATCAACCCAAACGACTTGATGTCCTTCTCCTTCGCGTCTTCCGAGACTTGCTCGAAGCTGGGGTTGGGGACGAGATTTTGGGCTTGCCCGCTCACGGACAAGGTCAACGACAACGCGGCCAAAGGCGCCGCAAGAAAGGAAATGTGCTTGATGTTCATGCGAATGCAGGTTTGGTTGGAGATCCAACGTCGGCGAAAGTTAGGGCGCTTACTTTGGATGCCCAACGGGTTCAGTCCCTTGAATCAGGAACCGTGCCAAAGCCAACGGCAGGCGCTCAGTGCAAGATTTTGAAGACCGCCTCGCGCAGCAACATGCCGTCGGTGGTGGTGGCGTTCCCGCGGCCCTTCGCCTTCTTGTCTGCTTCCCGCAGGTAGCCGAAGATGCGCTCCACCTTCGCGGGGCTGTACGACTGGGCGGCGCGGGCGTAATCCTTGACCGCGTAGGGGCTGCATTTCATGGCCTTGGCCGCGGCCGAATCGTGCTTGTCGGCCAGCGTTTGGTACACCAGCACGCGGGCGAAGTAGGCGTGCAACACAGGAACGACCATGGCGAGCGGGGCGTTCTTGGGGTTGGCTTCGAAGTAGTTCACGATGCGGTTCGCGCGCTCGACGTCCTTTTGGCCCAGGGCGCGCTGCAACTCGAACACGTTGTAATCCTTGCTGATGCCGATGTGCTGCTCCACATGGTCGACCGTGACTTGCGTGCCCTTGGGCAGCAGGATTTGGAGCTTGGCCAGCTCGTTGGCCACCTTTTGAAGGTTGTTGCCCAAACTCTCCGCCAGCAGCTGCGCCACTTGGTTTCCCATTTCCAGGCCCTGGGCCGAGGCGTGGCCTGAAATCCACTGGGGAAGTTTGTAATCGCGGACCTTGTCGCTTAGGAAGAGCGTGCCCATGCGGGACATGGTCTTGACGGCTTTCAAGCGGCTGTCGACCTTCTTGTGTGGATGTGCAAACACCAACACCGTCGTGGGCACCGGGTCGCTGGCGTAGGCCTCCAACTTGGCCATGTCGTCCTTGCGCTTCCACATGCGCATGTCCTGGGCTTCCTTGACCATGACGAGCTGCCGGTCGGACATCATGGGGAAGCGGCGCGCCGCGGCGAGCACCTCGTCCACGTCCGTGTCGCGCCCGTACAGCACCGTCTCGTTGAAGTCCTTGAGGCTCTCGTCCACCACCGTGCCGAGCAAGGTCTTGACGATCTCCGAAATGAAGAAGGGTTCTTCGCCGTGCAGCACGTACACCGGAGACAATTGTCCCGAGGTGATGTTCCGAACGATTTGGCGGTGCGGCATGGTCGCGAAGGTAGGCCTGCGCCCCTTTCGGAAGTAGCTTCGCGCCATGGACCTCGGCATGCCTCCCCTTCAGTGGCCCCCCGCCCCGTTGAAGATCCAACGCGGGGCTTCGGGCAAGTTCGAGGTGATGTGTTTGGCCCGACGGAAGTGGGTGGCGTTGGAACCTGAAGAGTGGGTGCGCCAGCATGTCGTCCACCACTGCATCGACGTGTTGAACTACCCCGCAGGGTGCATCGCCGTGGAGCGGCCGTTGGTCCTGAACGGCATGAACCGTCGGGCGGACATCGTGTGCCACACGACGGACGGCCAGGCCCAGCTGCTGGTGGAATGCAAAGCCCCAGAGATCAAGCTGAGCCAAGACGCCGTGTCCCAAGTCGCCCGCTACAACATGGTGCTGAAGGTGCCGGCCATGTTGGTGACCAACGGCCTGGAACACGTGGCGTACCAGATCGGCCCAGACGGCACCGCCACCCCTTTGGAGGCCCTTCCTCTGTGTCCGGCCGGGTGACCAAGGAGGTGGACCTCCCCTTGCGTACTTTCGCAACCAATGAAGATTTCTGAAATTCTCGCAGTGGCCGGCAAGCCCGGCCTGTTCAAAGTGTTGGCCTCTGGCAGCGCCAGCATCGTTGTGGAAAGCATGGTTGACCAAAAGCGCTCCAGCGTGCCCGGGACAGCCCGGGTCAGCAATTTGGCCGACATCACGATGTACACGGCCAGCGAAGACGTGCCGTTGCGCGACATCCTGAACCGCATCCACGACGCGCAAAAAGGAGAAGCTGGCCCTTCGCACAAAGACGGGGCGCAAGTGATCCGCGACTTTGTGGACGGCATTGTGCCTGAGCTCGACCACGAGCGCGTGTACCAGAGCGACTTGAAGAAGTTGGTCCAGTGGTACAACCTGCTCGTCGGCCAAAGCGCCTTCCCACTTGAGGCTCCCGAAGGCGTGGAAGAAGCGCCCGCAGCTGAAGAGGCGGCCGAGGAACCTGCCCCAGAGAAAAAAGCCCCCAAGAAGAAAGCCGCAGCCAAGAAGAAGCCTGCGGCCAAGAAAAAAGAGGCCAAGTCATGAGCAAGCGTGTGACCGTCATCGGTGCAGGCACCATGGGCAACGGGATTGCCCACGTGTTTGCCCAAGCTGGCCACCAGGTGGTCATGATGGACCGCTCGGCCGACGCCCTGGAACGGGCGCTCGCCACCATTGGCAAGAACATGGACCGAATGGTGGCCAAGGAGAGAATCTCCGCCGCCGACAAGGACGCGGCCCTCGGGCGGCTGACCACCTCCACCGACCTGGCTGCGGCCGTGGGGCAGGCAGAGCTCGTGGTGGAAGCGGCCACCGAGAACACCGACCTGAAGCTGAAGATTTTTGCAGACCTCGACGCCGCGGCGCCTGAGGGATGCATCCTGGCCACCAACACGAGCTCCATTTCCATCACCAAGATTGCTGCGGCGACTGGACGTCCGGAACGCGTGATTGGCATGCACTTCATGAATCCCGTTCCGGTGATGAAGTTGGTGGAAGTCATCCGTGGCTACGCCACCAGCGACGCCACGTGCCAGGAAGTGATGGAGCTGAGCGCCCAGTTGGGCAAGGTTCCGGTGGAAGTGAACGACTACCCCGGCTTTGTGGCCAACCGCATCTTGATGCCCATGATCAACGAAGCCATCCTCACCCTGCATGAAGGGGTGGCCGGCGTGGAAGAGATCGACACCGTCATGAAACTGGGGATGGCTCATCCGATGGGACCGCTGCAGCTTGCAGACTTCATCGGCCTCGACGTGTGCCTCAGCATCCTGCGCGTGCTGCACGACGGCCTCGGGCTGGACAAGTACGCCCCCTGCCCCCTGCTCGTCAACATGGTGACCGCGGGCAAGCTCGGCGTGAAGTCGGGAGAAGGCTTCTACGTCCACACACGCGGCTCCAAGGAGCTCGTGGTGGCGCCCACCTTTTCGAAATAAGCGGAGACTGACGGCAGGTTCCGCTATCTTGCCTTATGGCTGATTCTGACCCGATCGCCCCCTGGCGACAACGGTTGCACACCGTCATTTTTGAGGCGGACACCCCTGCAGGGAAGTGGTTCGACGTCGCCTTGCTTTGGGCCATCGTCCTGAGCGTGGCCGCGGTGCTGGTGGAAAGCGTCGCGTCGGTTCGTGCTGAACATGGGGCAGCCCTCCACGTCTTGGAGTTGGTCTTCACCGGGCTTTTCACCGTGGAGTACGTGCTTCGCGTCGCGGCGGTCCGACGCCCCTGGAAATACATCTTCAGTTTTTACGGTTGGGTGGACTTGCTCAGCATCCTGCCCACGTTTGTGGAATTGCTGGTGCCTGGCGCCGCCAGCTTGCGGGTGGTGCGCATGCTCCGCTTGTTGCGCGTCTTCCGCGTCCTGAAGCTGGTGGGGTTCCTGCGCGAAGCCCAAATCCTGCGCCAGGCCCTGCTCGCCAGCCGACGGAAAATCGCCGTGTTCTTGTCCACAGTGCTCGTGCTGGTCACGTTGCTGGGCACGCTGGTCTACATGGTGGAAGACGCAGAAGCTGGGTTCACAAGCATCCCACGGTCCATCTACTGGGCGATTGTGACCGTCACCACCGTGGGGTACGGAGACATTGCGCCCCAGACCGTCACCGGCCAAATCATCGCCTCCATGATGATGATTCTGGGGTACGCCATCCTCGCGGTGCCCACCGGCATTGTGGGGGCAGAACTGGCCAAATCGTCTGCACCCTCCACCAACACCCAGGCCTGTCGGTCATGCGGACGCGAGGGTCACGACGACGACGCGGTGCACTGCAAGCACTGTGGCGAGCGACTTTGAGCGGCGGGATTGGCGGGTGGTGTGTATTTTGAACCCCAAACCCGCCGCGCGGCCTGAGCGTCGGCGTCCGATTCCAAGACCATGAACAAGCCCACACGCCTTTTCGACTTCCCACGTTACCAATTGGCCACCAAGCCTTTGGACGTGATGATGACCATGCCCAATTACGGCAACCGCGTCACGTATTCCACCGCCCAATTTGTGGAGGAGATGGACGCCGTGTCTCGAGGCCTCATCGCCTTGGGCATGCAAGCCGAGGACAAGGTGGCCCTCATCAGCCACAACAACCGCTGCGAGTGGAACATCATGGACCACGGCATCATGCAAGCCGGCGGCATCGACGTGCCGATTTACCCCACCATGACGGAGGAGGACTACAAATACATCCTCACCCACAGCGAGTCCAAGTACTGCTTCGTCAGCAACGAGGAACTCTACAACAAGGTCATGGCGGTCAAGGCCGACTGCCCCGCTTTGGAAGAGGTGTTCACGTTTGAAGACGTGAAAGGCGCACGCCATTGGTCTGAAGTGGCCAAGGCCGGTTCCGACGCCCAACAAGCCGAGCTCAATGCCCGACGCGACGCCGTCGATCCCGCCCAGCTCGCCACCATCATCTACACCTCCGGCACCACGGGCCTTCCCAAAGGCGTGATGCTGTCGCACAACAACGTGGCAAGCAATGTCTTGGTGGCGGAGCCCCGCGTGCCCGCCGTCGACCCCAATATGGATTACCGCGTGTTGAGCTTCCTGCCGGTGTGCCACATTTTCGAGCGGATGCTCCACTACTTGTACATGTACATGGGGGCCCAAATCCACTTTGGCGAAAGCTTGGAAACCATCAAGGACGACCTGAACCACACCCAGCCCATCATGTTCACGGCCGTGCCTCGCTTGCTCGAGAAATTCTACGACGGCATCGTGGCCAAGGGCCGTTCAGCCGGCGGCGTGAAAGCCGCCATCTTCAACTGGGCGGTGAACGTGGCGTTGGAATGGGAGCCCAACAAGGGAGGCCTCTACCAAGTGAAGTTGAACCTGGCCCGAAAGCTGGTCTTCGGCAAGGTGAAAGAGGCCCTCGGACTCAGCGGCATTGAAGCCGTGGCGTCAGGATCTGCGGCCTTGCAACCTCGTTTGGCACGCTTCTTCAACGGCGCCGGCATCACCGTGTTGGAAGGCTACGGCCTCACGGAGACCTCGCCCGTGGTCAGCGTGAACACCACCAACGGCGACAACATGCTTCGGATCGGAAGTGTGGGCAAGTTGGCCGACGGCGTGAGCGTGAAGATTGCGGACGACGGGGAAATTCTCGTCCAAGGGCCCAACGTGATGATGGGCTACTACAAGGACCCCGAGAAAACCGCAGAGGTCCTCAAGGACGGTTGGTTCCACACCGGCGACATCGGCGTGATCGAGGACGGCTTCCTGCGCATCACCGACCGCAAAAAGGAGATTTTCAAGACCTCAGGCGGCAAGTATGTGGCCCCGACGTTGTTGGAGAACGCGCTCAAGGCGTCCCTGTTCATCGAACAGGTCATGGTGGTGGGCGAGAACCGCAAGCACCCCGCAGCCTTGGTCGTGCCCGATGCCGTGACGTTGGAGGAATGGTGCAAGCGCCACGACCACACCTTCCCAGGCTTGGACGGCATTGCCAACGACGCGGTGATTCGCGAGCGTTTGGAAAAGGAAGTGGCGGAGCTCATGGCACCGTTTGCCAAATGGGAACAAGTGAAGAAGGTGCACTTCTTGCCCGCGCCCCTGTCCATTGAGGGCGGCGAATTGACGCCCACTTTGAAGCTCAAGCGCAAACCCATCATGACCAAGTACGCCGAGGCGATCGAGGGCATGTACGCTTGATGCTGGACTGGCTGATCGACATCGACACGGCGTTGTTTTTGGCGCTGAACGGCGCCCTCCCTTGGCTGGACGGGCTCATGTGGTGGGTCAGCGTGCCCTGGGTTTGGGTGCCCTTGTACCTCTTCATGCTTTGGCGTTTGGCCCAACGTCAGCCAAATTGGCAACCTCGGGTCGCCATGGTGGTGGGCATCGCCTTGTGCGTCACCGCCACGGACATGGTGTCGGCCAAAGTGCTCAAGCCCTCCGTGGCGCGCCTGCGCCCCTCCCATGAACCTGCCCTGGCGGCCGACATCCACCTCCTGGAGGAGCGGCCGGGCCAAACCTACACCGGCGGACGCTACGGCTTCGTGTCCTCGCACGCCGCCAACCACATGGGCATCGCGGTCCTCATGGGCTCCCTGCTAGGGAGTTTCTGGCTCCGCGGCCTGGTGCTTTGGGCTGTGTTGATTGGTTGGAGCCGCATTCACCTCGGCGTGCACTACCCCGGCGACGTCCTGTGCGGATGGATTGTGGGCTGGGGACTGGGTGCGGCTGCGCTGACGTTCGTTCGTCGAACCCTCCACCTCTGCCCCACCCCATGACCCCCACACTCACCACCTGGGTCGCCGTGTTCCTTGGCGGTGGGCTGGGGAGCGTCCTTCGCTTCGCAGTCGGCCAAGGGCTGTCGTCCATCCTGTCGCCTTCCGACACCGCGTTTCCATGGGCCGTCCTGGCGGCCAACGTCTTGGCCACGGGACTTCTGGCCTGGACCTCCGTGGCGGGGGCCGACGCCTGGGGCAAGTCCTCGGCCATGTGGTTCTTCCTCACGGTGGGGGTCTGCGGCGGGTTCAGCACCTTTTCCACGTTTGCTTGGGACACGTTGCGCCTGATGCAACAAGGCGGCTTGGGCCTGGCCTTGCTCAACATGGCCATTTCTGTGGGGGGCTGCGTCTTCACCGCGTGGTGGGTCGCCAAGTCTTGCGCGACTTCCTGACAGCATCTTGACGGGGCCCGACGGGTCGAGGTTATCTTGGGCGCACGATGAACATTCGCCTCCTCACCGCATGCCTGCTCGTGGCGGGATGCACGGTCCAAACCGACGTCCGAATCCAAACCCAAGACACCCAAGCCCGCCCCAAGTTGGTGGTGGGAATCACCGTGGACCAAATGCGTGCCGACTACCTCACCCGCTTTGGAGCGTGGGACGACGTCGACTCGCCGGCGACATTCGGAGAGGGCGGTTTCCGACGCATGGTCGAGGAAGGGTTTGCGTGTCGGGACCACCACTTCGGTTACGCCCCCACCTACACGGGGCCTGGCCACGCCTCCATCTACACGGGAACGACGCCCGCCGTACACGGCATTGTCGGCAACAATTGGTACGACCGCGCCGCCAAGGAAAGCGTGTACTGCGCCTCGGACACATCCGTGCGCGGGGTGAGCAACGACGGTCTCGATGGAGATGGTTCTGTCCTGGGCGGATCGGGCAAAATGTCTCCCGCCCGCCTTCTGTCCACCACGCTGGGCGATGAGCTCAAGGTGGCGACAGGCGGGGCCGCCAAAGTCTTCGGGATGAGCATGAAAGACCGTGGGGCCATCCTGCCGGCTGGCCATGCTGCGGACGGCGCGTTTTGGTTTTACGGCAAGGAGCGAGGTCAGTTCATTTCGAGCAACCACTACGGCGAGGCTTTGCCCGACTGGCTGCAAGACTTCAACAGCGAAGGGCGCGCCCAGGCGCTGATGGACGAAGGTTGGAACAAGCTTCACCCCGACGACGTGTATGCCCAAAGCTTGCCAGACAACAACCCGTACGAAGGGGCGTTCAAGGGGGAGCTCAAGCCCACCTTTCCCTACGACCTGAATGCCCTGGCCGAGGAGAACGGCGGGTTCGACGTGCTCAAGGGCACGCCTGGCGGCAACACGTTGATTGTGGATGTGGCGCTGGCGGCCGTGAAAGGGGCTGAATTGGGACAAGACGACGTGACCGATTTGCTGGCGCTCAGCTTCAGCGCGACCGACTACGTGGGCCACCGCGTGGGACCGCATGCCCAAGAAACGATGGACATGTACCTCCGGCTGGACGCTGAGTTGGCGCGGCTGTTCGACGCGCTGGACGACTTGGTGGGCCCAGGCGCATGGACCGCCTTTTTGTCCGCCGACCACGGCGGGGCCAACGTGCCTTCCCACATGGCTTCCCTTGGCATGCCTGCCGACTACTGGAAGCCCGGCAACCTGATGGACGAGGTGGAAGAGCTTCTGCAAGACCGCTTTGGATTCACCCCCCGTGACCAACCTTGGATCCTGCGCCAGAGCAACGACCAAGTCTTCCTCAACCACGACTTGTTGCACCAGCGAGGCATGGACAGAAACACCTTGGCGCGGTTTGTGGCCGAGCGCTGCGCGCCCCATCCGGGCCTGAGCAAGGCCATCGCGGCGTGTGACGCCCCGGCCTTGGCCGCCACCGACCCCGTGGTCGCGCGCCTGATCCGAGGCCACCGCCCGGGCCATTCAGGCGACGTGTTCCTCGTGCCCCAGCCTGGTTGGATCGACTACGGCCGCACGGGCACCACGCACGGATCGGCCTTCGCGCACGACACCCACGTTCCGGCGTTGTTCTTGGGATGCGGGGTCCCGCACGGCGAGACGTTCAACACGACGTACATCCGGGATTTGGCCCCCACGGTGGCGCAACTCATGCAGACGCCCTACCCCAATGGCACCACAGGCACGCCGATCGTAGACTTGCTCAACACCCGGGATCGATGAGCGTTCAGGTCACGGTGACGCGCGATGTGGCAGCTCAAAAGCTCCACTTCGACGCCACGTTCCCGGCCTCATCAGCACCTTGGACGCTGCAACTTCCAACCTGGCGGCCAGGACGCTACGAGCTCGCCAACTTCGCCCAATACGTGATGTGGGTGAAGGGCACTGCGGCGGATGGCACGGAAACGCGGCTGTCCAAGTCGGACCTGCACAGCTGGCACGTGCCAGCTGGCGTGAACCGGGTGTCTTGGCTGTTTCACGCCGACATCCTCAACGCCGGATCGACGTGCGTTGAGTCCGACCTGTTCTACGTCAACCCCGTGAATTGCTTCATGTACGACGCCAGCCGTCCGGACTTGCCTTTTGAGATTCGGCTGGCCGACTTGACGTTGGCGGAAGACGAAGCGTCCAGGTGGGCCTTGGCGACGGCGTTGCCTTGGACCGTGGAAGAGGGCACCCCTGTGATGCGGGCACGCGATGTTCAGCACGTGATGGACGCCCCATGGGTGGCTTCCCCCAAACTTTGGCACGACAGCTATCGCGAGCAAGGCGTGGATTTCCACGTGTGGGTGCACGACACCCTGCCCGCCGACCCCACGCGGTTCATGTCTGAGCACGTGGCGTTCACCCGTGCACAGCTCAGCCATTTTGGGTCCTTCCCCACCGAGGAGTACCATTTTCTCTACTTGTTTCCGGACCGCGAGGTCCGTCACGGTGTGGAACACGAAGACAGCACGGTCATCGCCTTGGGGCCGGCCGAGCGCGTCAAGTCGGAGGAAGGCCACATGGAAATCATCGGCATCGCCAGCCATGAATTGTACCACGCTTGGAACGTCAAACGCATCCGCCCTGCCGAGTGGACGCCCTACGATTTCACCCAAGCATGTCCCTCTGAATTGGGGTACATCGCTGAAGGCGTGACCACCTACATGGGCGATTTGTTCCTGTTTGAAGCAGGGGTTGTCGACTTGCAAGGATGGTGCGGCTTGATGACAAAACTCCTGGAACGGCACCTGAACAACCCTGGCAGGCTCAACATGAGCGTCGCCGCGTCGAGCTTTGACACTTGGCTGGATGGGTATCGCCTCGGCGTGCATGGGCGCAAGGGCAGCATCTACGTAGAAGGCGCCGTCTTGGCTTTTCTGTGCGATTGCCGGATCATGGCGGCCACAGACGGCCAAGCCTCGTTGAGCACCGCCATGCGGTTGCTGTGGGAACGTTTTGGGCGCCCTCGCAAAGGACTCGAAGCCTCAGACTTTTGGGACGTTCTGGAGGAAGTCGCGGGAGAACCGCTGGACGACCTTCGACGCGACCACGCCGAAGGCACCGAAGACACGTGGCAACCGCTGGTGGACGCGATGGCAACCCAAGGCTTGGCATTGTCGAAGCGCGTGGACGACAAGGACCTCACGCGGGTGAGCTTGACCCCTCAGAGTCCACCCGCCCCACCCATGGCGTAACGGATCAGGTTGGCCCCCATGCGCAGGGCCTCCAGCCTCACATCTTCCGGGTCGCGGTGCACTTGGTAGTCCTCCCAGCCGTCCCCGAGGTCACATTCGTGGTCGTAAAAACAGACCAACCTTCCTTGATGAAACAGGCCAAATCCGCGCGGCGGCAAGTCGTCGTGCTCGTGGATTTTGGGCAAGCCTTGGGCGAAGTCAAACTGCTGGTGGTAGACCGGATGGTCGAACGGCACTTCCAACCATTCCGCGTCGGGAAAGACCTTGGCCATCGCGGCGCGCACGTACACGTCCATGCCGTAATTGTCGCTGATGTGCAGGAACCCTCCCGCTTGCAAGTAGGTGCGCAACTGCTCCGCTTCTCGGTTGGAAAACAGCACGTTGCCGTGACCGGTCATGTGCACCCAGGGGTGGTTGAAGAGGTCAGGCGACCCCACCTCAACGTAGGGAACTTCGTCGCTGAGGGACATGCCCATCTCGGTGTTGCAGAAGTCCACAAGGTTGGGCACCGCCGTGGGGTTGGCGTACCAATCGCCCCCACCCCGATACTGCAACACGGCCAATTGGACGTCTGCGGAGGTTTGGGCCAAGGCCGCTTGCATGGCTGCGGCGTTCCACACCACAAGGGCCATCACCTGCACCCAAAATCCTCGGCTCCGCGTAACCTTTTGCATGCCACGAAGGTATGCTTTTCGCGCGCTGCGCCTGGATTTTTTGATTATATTCGCGCACCTGAAAATGAACCCTAGCGATCATGCAGAATAAGAACATTCTTGTCGTCTTCACTGTGCTGTTGGCCTTTGCGACGTTGTACACCCTGTCCTTCAATTGGGTGGCGAGTGGATTTGAAACCACGGCAGATGAATACGGAGCCTACGTGGCCGACTCCTTGGAAAGTGCAGGTGCACTCGGAGACCAGACCTTCGACGAAGCCGCGGCCCAAGCAGCCCGTGAGTTCTTGCGCGACAGCGCCACCGCGGAGATCTACCCGGTGTTTGGGCACTCGTACCGCCACGTCAAAGAGCAAGAGCTGAACCTCGGCCTCGACCTGAAAGGCGGCATGAGCGTCACCCTGGAAGTCAGCTTGCCTGACCTCATCGTGGCCTTGTCCGACTACAGCGACAACGCGGACTTCCGCGGCGCCCTGGCCGACGCCAAGGCCCTGCGCAAGACCACCGGCGACGACTTCGTGACGTTGTTTGAGCGTGCTTGGACCGAGCGCGCCCCTGAGGTGGAGTTGTGGCGCATCTTTCACAACATGGAGAACAAAGACCTCTTCCCTGCGAAGAGCTCGGACGGCGAGATCTTTGAAATTCTCCGCGCGGAGGCCCAAACCGCGATCGACAACACCGAGAGCATCATCCGCAAGCGGATCGACCAACTCGGCGTGGCCCAGCCCAACGTGCAGAAGCTCCAAAACGGCCGCATTCTCGTCGAGCTACCTGGCATCGACGACCGCGAGCGTGCTCGCAAGCAGTTGAAGAGCACAGCCAACCTCGAATTCTGGGAGACCTACTTCAACGACGAAGTCATCGGCCGCCTCGGCGCCGCCAACGAAGCGTTGGCCCAGGTGCAGAGCCCTGAACTCTTCGGGGAGGACGCGCCCGCAGACTCGACGTTGACCCAAGACCAGCTCCGCGCCAAAAACCCACTCTTCTCTGTTTTCCAGCTCGAGTTGGGACGCCGTTCTGCCGTGGTCGGTTACACCTTGGCCAGCGACACCAACCGCGTGAACGACTTGTTGAGCCAGCCCGCAGCCCGTGAGGCCTTGGGCAGCGACCTGCGCCTCTTGTGGGAAGCCAAGCCTGCCACCAACGTGGCCCAACTCTTCGCCATCAAGGACCCATCCGGCAAAGGCAAGGCGGAGCTGAGTGGAAAGAGCATCGTGGACGCCCGCGTCAGCTACGACGAAATTGGAGACGTGGTGGTCAGCATGACCATGAACAGCGAAGGCGCTGTGGCATGGGGTCAAATGACCGAGCGCTGCGCCAACGAAAACAACCGCGCTGTGGCCGTCGTGTTGGACAACCTCGTATTCAGCGCCCCCAACGTGCAAACCGCCATCACCAACGGCCGTTCCCAAATCAGCTTTGGTTCTGGCCAGTCTGCAGAAGACAAGTTGGCTGAAGCGGAGGACCTAGCTGGTCTTTTGAAAGCTGGCTCTCTCCCCGCCCCTGCCCGCATTGTGGACGAGGTGAGCGTGGGACCGCAGCTCGGTGAAGAGAACATCAACGCCGGGTTGAGCTCGTTCGTCATCGCCCTTCTCGTGGTGTTGGCCTACATGATCTTCTACTACCGCGGCGCCGGTTTGGTGTCCAACGTGGCCTTGATCGCCAACCTCTTCTTCTTGATTGGAGCGTTGGCGTCTCTGGGCGCTGCGTTGACCCTCCCAGGCATCGCGGGCATCGTCTTGACCATCGGCATGGCGGTCGACGCGAACGTGCTCATTTACGAGCGCATCCGCGAGGAAATGCGCGGAGGAAAAGGCCTGATGGTTGCCCTGAAAGAAGGCTACGCGAAGGCATACAGCGCCATCATCGACGCGAACATCACCACGTTGCTCACCGCATTTGTGTTGTACAGCTTCGGAAGCGGCGCCATCCGCGGGTTCGCGACCACCTTGATCATCGGCATCTTCACGTCGCTTTTCAGCGCAATTGTGTTGACCCGCCTCATCTTCTTCTCTCGCCTTGAGAACAAGAAGGGCATCAGCTTCTACACGGAGGCCACCAAGGACTGGTTCACCAACACCGCGGTGAACTTCATTGGCAACCGTCGCAGTTTCTACGTGCTGAGCGCCATTGTGGTCTTGGCGGGCATCGGCTCGTTGACCACCAAGGGCCTCAACTACGGCGTGGAGTTCTCTGGAGGCACCACCTTCGACGTGAGCTTCGACGAGGCCGTCGACGCTGAGGCTGTGCGCGGCGCCTTGTCCGCCGCCTTCACCGAAGACGGAGTGCCTGGCAACCCCCTCGTCCAAACCAAAGACTCCCCCGAGAAGCTTCGCATCATGACCAACTTCATGATCGACAGCGAAGCGGAAGACGTGGACGAGCAAATCAACGCCGCGTTGGCCTCAGGCTTGGGCTCGCTAGGCATTGGGTACAGCGTGGACATGTACAACAAGGTGGACAGCACCATTTCGGACGACTTCCGCAGCGGTGCACAGAACGCAACCATCTTCTCTTTGATCATCATTTTCTTTTACATCTTCTTCCGGTTCCGGAGGTGGCAGTACGGCCTCGGCGCCCTCATCGCGATGGTGCACGATGTGATTGTGGTGCTGTCGGTGTTTTCCATCTTCTGGGGCATCCTCCCCTTCACCATGGAAATCGACCAGGCGTTCATCGCCGCCATTTTGACGGTCATCGGTTACTCCATCAACGACACGGTGGTGGTGTTTGACCGCATCCGTGAGTACATGGGGTTGTACGGAAGCAAGAAAGGCGAAGAGGAGCTCATGAACAGCGCCCTCAACAGCACCTTGAGCCGGACCATCAACACCTCGCTCTCCACGTTTGTGGTGTTGTTGACCATCTTCCTCTTCGGGGGCGACAACATCAAAGGATTTGTCTTCGCCCTTATGGTGGGTGTTGTGGTGGGAACGTACTCCTCCATCTTCATCGCCACCCCAAGCGTGCTGGATTTCAGCAAGCGAGCCACCAGCTGAGGATACGCCCCCATTGAAATTCAAAAACCAGCCCCTCGGGGTTGGTTTTTTTGTGCCAAATTTCGCCCTGATTTTCAATGACTTAGGGCTTGACTTCGACCTGATTCATCCTATCTTTAGACAGAATTATCAGGCATAATGAAACCTTCGTCGACAAAATGTCGTAAATTTATTATGTAACTCAGCTTAACAGCTCGTCATATGACAATTCACAACTGCCAAATGAACACTACCTCAGCACGCCTGGCCGGCCTCCTGCGCACCCCTGCGCTGGCCGTGCTTCTGCTGGTCGCAGGGTTCACGTGGATGACACCTGTCACGGCCTTTGGCCAAGTGACCCCAGGGTGCACCGACGACAGCGCATTCAACTACGATCCGGCGGCCACAGAGGACGACGGCTCTTGCGTGTTCAATCCATGCTTCAACCAAACGGCGTGCAACTTCGACCCTGAGTTGGAATGGAACGAAGGTCCCTGCGTGTTTGCGGAGGACGGTTACGATTGCGACGGCAACTGTTTGGCCGACGACAACAACAACGGCATTTGCGACGCGTTGGAGGTGGAGGGGTGCACCGATGCCAGCGCTTGCAACTATGACGAAAGCGCCACGTATGGCGACAACAACGTCTTGTGCGACTATTCGAGCTGTTTCGTGTTTGGGTGCACCAGCCCCTTCGCGTGCAACTTCAACCCCAACGCCGTGTACAACAACGGCTCGTGCGATTTCTTGTCGTGTGCAGGGTGCACCCTGCCTTCTGCGTGCAACTACGATCCCACGGCAACCCTGAACAACGGATCGTGTGACTTCATTTCATGTCGCGGCTGCACCGACCCTGAAGCTTCCAACTACGATCCGGACGCTTTGATTGACGACGGGTCTTGTGAGATTTTGGGTTGC
Organism: uncultured Flavobacteriales bacterium; assembly: GCA_938084585.1. GTDB lineage: Bacteria > Bacteroidota > Bacteroidia > Flavobacteriales_D > Sanyastnellaceae > UBA11663. Next base: position 10,798 of record CALKFF010000050.1, on the reverse strand, counting down.
ACCAACTCGGGGGCCTGCAACTTCGACATCAACGCCACCGTCAACGACGGAAGCTGCGACTTTTTGAGCTGCTTGCCTTCAGGATGCCTCTTGACTGCGGCATGCAACTACGACCCCACCGCCCTCGTGGCCGGTGGCGAGTGCATTTTCCCAGACAACGGCTACGACTGCGACGGCAACTGTTTGAACGACACCGATGGTGACGGCGTATGCAACCCCTTTGAGGTGCCTGGGTGTGACGATCCTGATGCGTTCAACTTCGACCCCAACGCCACCGAGAACAACGGATCGTGTGTGGCGGTGAGTTTGGGATGCTTGGATGCCACGGCTTGCAACTTTTTGCCTTTGGCCAACACGGACGACGGGTCTTGCGATTACGAATCATGCGTGGGTTGCACCCAATTCTTTGCGTGCAACTACGATCCCGACGCCACCGTGTCCAGCGGAGAGTGTGAGTTTGCCGAATTCGGATACAACTGTGCTGGCGAATGCTTGATTGATTCGGACGGCGACGGCGTTTGCAACCAGTTCGAGGTGAATGGATGCACGGATGAAACCGCGTTGAACTACGACCCTGAGGCCACCGAAGACAACGGGTCTTGTGTGGCGATCGTGACGGGCTGCAGCTCCCCAGGGGCCTGCAACTACGACCCTGCAGTGAACGTGGACGACGGATCGTGCGAATCTGTGTCTTGCCTGGGTTGCACCATCTCCACCGCTTGCAACTTCGACGCGGAAGCCACGCAAGACGACGGCTCATGTGAGTTCCTGTCCTGCTTGGGCTTTGGCTGCACCTTGGAGGGCGCGTGCAACTTTGACGCAGACGCCCTGGTGAACGACGGCAGTTGTGAATTTGAATCGTGCCAAGGCTGCCAGACGGAAGGTGCCTGCAACTACGACGCCACGGCCACCTTGGTGGGCCCTTGTGACTTCGACTCGTGCGCAGGATGCATGGATCCCAACGCCTTCAACTACGACGAAGACGCCACCATCCCAGCCTTCAATGTTCAGCCTGATGGAACCGCTGTGGACGCCTGCATTTACGCTGGCTGCACGTTCTACTGGGCGTGCAACTACGACCCCACCGCCACCGTCAACGACGGAAGCTGCGATCTGGAGTCTTGCGCAGGATGCCAAATCGAGGAGGCATGCAACTTCGACCCTGCAGCCACCCTTTCTGGAGACTGCACCTTTGCTGCAGAAGGGTACGATTGCGACGGCAACTGCCTGGTGGATTCCGACATGGACGGCGTGTGCGATGCGTTTGAAGTGGAAGGATGCAACGACGAAGCGGCCTTGAACTTTGACGGGGATGCCACGGAAAACGACGGCTCCTGTGTCTATCCCGTGTTTGGTTGCACCGACTTGACGGCCTGCAACTTCGACGACATGGCCACCGCCGACGACGACTCATGTGAATACACCTCTTGCGCGGGCTGCCTCAACCCTGTGGGGTGCAACTACGACGCCACCGCGTTGTACGTCGCGCCTTGTGAGTTCCCAGAAGCTGGCTACTACTGCGACGGCACCTGCATCAACCCCTCGACATACACCTACCTGGACGGGGAGAACGAAGGCGAGGTGATTTGCGAGGAATTCTTGAGCTTCGGCTGCACGGACATCAACGCGTGCAACTACCTGCCTGGCGCCAACGCGAACGACGGGACATGCGATTACCTCGTCTGCTTGGTGTTCGACTGTGCGAACGAACAGGCGTGCAACTACAACCCGCTCGCCGACTTCGACGACGGCAGCTGTGACTTTGCGTCTTGTGCTGGATGTACCTTGGAAGGCGCGTGCAACTACGACCCTGAAGCCACCATCCCCACGTTTTGTGATTACACAAGCTGCGTGGGTTGCACCGAGGAAGGCGCGGACAACTACGACCCCACGGCGACCATCGACGGGGCGTGTGTGTTCACGGGTTGCACCACCCTGACGGCGTGCAACTACGACCCCCAAGCCAACACCGACGACGGAAGTTGTGAGTTCTTCTCGTGCGTAGGTTGCTTGAACGAGGAGGCGTGCAACTACGATCCCACCGCGCTGTACAACGGCGGTTGTGTCTTCGTGGTGCCGGGCTACGACTGCGACGGCGCGTGTTTGGACGACGACGAGGATGGGGTATGCAACTTCGACGAGGTGGAAGGCTGCACGGACGCAGAGGCCTTCAACTACGACCCTCTCGCCACCGACGACGACGGGTCTTGTGAAGACGTCATGGAAGGCTGCACCCTGCAAGGGGCCTGCAACTACGACGACGGCGCCAACGTGGACGACGGGTCTTGTGAATTTGAGTCTTGCTCGGGTTGTCTTTCCGACTCGGCATGCAACTACGATCCGGAGGCCGTCTATGCCGCGGAATGCATCTACCCTGAAGAGGGATACGACTGCGATGGGGTGTGCCTGAGCGACGTGGACGGAGACGGCGTGTGCGACCCTTTTGAAACAGAAGGCTGCACCCTCGTTTACGCGTGCAACTTCAACCCGTTTGTGACGGTGGACGACGGAAGCTGTGACTTCAGCTGTGTGGGGTGCACCGACGCCAATGCGTGCAACTACGACCCCTTCTTCACCATCGACGATGGGTCGTGTGACTACCTGTCCTGCCTGGTGTTTGGCTGCTCCAACCCTGTGGCATGCAACTACGACGAAGAGGTGAACTTCGACGACGGCTCATGTGAATTCACGACTTGCCAGGGCTGCATGCTCCCGGATGCGTGCAACTTCGACCCCGAGGCCACCATCGCCGGAGCGTGCGACTTTGCGAGCTGCGTGGGCTGCACGGATGCGGAGGCCGACAACTACGACCCCGATGCGACCGTCGACTCGGGCTGTGAATACCTCGGTTGCACCTCCCCCTTGGCCTGCAACTACGATGCTGGGGCCAACGTCGACGACGATTCATGTGAATACGAATCGTGCGTGGGCTGTTTGAACGAGGACGCGTGCAACTACGACGAAGACGCCATCTACAGCGGATTCTGTGAATTCCCCAACGACGGATTCGATTGCGACGGCATCTGCTTGGACGACGATGAAGACGGCGTGTGCAACTTCGACGAGGTCTCTGGGTGCACCGACCCCGACGCCATCAATTTCAACGATGACGCGACCGACGACGACGGCTCCTGCATTGAAGCGGTGCCTGGCTGTACGATTGACGGGGCGTGCAACTACGACCCCCTCGCAAACCTGAACGACGGAAGTTGTGAGTTTGCGTCGTGCACGGGATGTTTGACCCCTGGGGCGTGCAACTACGACCCCGACGCCACCTACCCTGGAGAATGTGACTTCTTGACGTGTGCGGGTTGCACCGACGCGTGTGCGTGCAACTACGACGCCACGGCGACTTACGACAACGGCACGTGCGACTTCGAGTCATGCTTGGGGTGCATCTACCCTGGGGCGCTCAACTTCAACGAAGCGGCCACCCAAGACAACGGCCTTTGCCTGTTTGAGGGATGCTTGGACCCAAGCTACCCCAACTACAACCCCTCCGCCAACAGCAACTTCGACGACTTGTGCACCAACGTGCCTGCAAGCGCTGACTTCAACGGAGACGGCATCGTGCAGTTGGAAGACCTCATCATCTTCTTGAACGTCTACAACACGTTCGCGCCATTCATGGACGCCTCAGGCCAACCTTTCGGTTGCGAGGTGGAGCCCATTGCCAACGACATCTTGTTGGCCACGGCCACCCCGTGTGAAGGAGAAGGTTGTTGTGGCGTGGAAGGCTGCAAATATCCGACGGCAATCAACTACGACCCGGCGGCCACGCACGACGAAGGCTTGTGCCTCTTCCCGGGCTGCATGGACGAAGCTGCGTTGAACTACGACGTCATTGCCACGGTGGACAACGGCACGTGCACCTACACGCCTTGCCCGGACTTCAACGGCGATGGCCTGGTCCAGATTGTCGACCTCATGAACTTCCTCCTCCTGTGGGGAACGACCAATTGAGGCCCGCCAGACTGACGTACTTTTGAGCGCTCATGGGCGCGACAGAACTTGTCTTCATCTTCGTGGTGTACCTCTTGCTTTTCGGAGCCAAGGGCATCCCTTCCCTGGCCAAAACCATGGGCGAAGCTGTGCGCACGTTCCGGAACGCCACGGAAGACATCCAGCGTGAAATTCTCGCAGACCGTCCCAAGCGCGACCCTCAAGGATTCACCAACGTGCACCAATCCAAGGGCAAAAGCGACGACGAACCCCGGGCCGACATGGGCGACGGGCCATTGAAAGATCCGAAGGCATCGTGATGTGGGTTTGGTTTTTGGGGGGACTCGTGGTGCTTGTGGCCGGAGGAGAATTGCTGGTCCAAGGTGCCTCTGCCCTGGCGCTCAAAGCGAACATCCCTCCCCTGCTCGTCGGGTTGACCGTGGTGGCGTTCGGCACGAGCACCCCTGAGTTGTTTGCCTCCCTGCAGGCCATGGCCGCTGGGGATGGCTCCATCGCCATCGGGAACGTGCTTGGGTCCAACGTGGCCAACCTGGGGCTGGCCCTCGGGTTGACAGCCTTGGTCCGCCCTGTGGCGGTCAAGTGGCACGACCTCAAGATGCATTGGTGGATCATGCTCGTGGCCTCTGTGGTGTTTTTGGCCTCGGTGTGGGACCTCGTCCTTTCCCCGCGCGAGGGCATGGTTTTGTTCGCCGGGGCGGTCCTGTATCTGGGGGGGCAACTCCTGCAGGCCAGAAGGCATGCCGATTCAACCCAAGAGGCCGACGCCGTCGAAGAGATGATGGAGGACATGGGCGACGTCGACAAATCCTACGGGGTGCTGGTCGCGCTCTTGACGATGGGATGCGTTGGGCTGTACTTCGGTTCCGAGGCCTTCATTTCAGGCGCGCAAGACATCGCCCTGAGCTGGGGCATCAGCACCCACGTCGTCGGGGTCACCGTCGTGGCGTTCGGGACGAGTGTCCCCGAAATCGTCGCTTCCCTGACCGCCGCGTTGCGCGGAAACGGCGCATTGAGCATCGGCAACCTCGTCGGATCCAACATCTTGAACATCTTCCTGGTGCTCGGCGCCACGGCCACCGCCGGACGCATCGAAGCCAGCCCAGTTGTGCCAGAACATGACATCTGGTGGATGCTCGGGGCAGCCCTCCTCTTGGCGCCGATGGTGTGGCTGGGCAAAGGACAAATCGGCCGAATCGCAGGCGGCCTGTATGTGGCCATTTATGCCGCGTACGTTTGGCTTGTCATGGTTCATGGCTGAACTCTGGCCCCAAGCACGCAGAGTGGTGTTGGAGGAAGACCTTCACGGCAAGCAGGCGTCTTGCTGGATTCAACCCAGCGCGTTTGAACACCTCGACTTGGCGACTTGGTGGGACTGGGTCGGCGAGGCCGGCGCGGGTTGGTCGCAGAACGACATTCGGGTGTTTGGGAAATGGCACAAGGAGCCACGCCTGACTGCGTGGTGGGGCCCAGCCTACGCGTACGCTTCTGTGCAATGGCCCGCACGCCCGTTGGAAGGTGCCATCGCCGACCTCGCTGCCAAGGTGGGCGAGGCCGCGGGCTTCGACTTCAACGCTGTCTTGGTGAACGGGTACCGCGACGGCCAGGACGCCATGGGTTGGCACCGAGACAACGAGCCGGAGATCGACACCTCGTGCATCGCCAGCCTGAGCTTGGGCGCGGGGCGAACGTTCAAGGTTCGAGATCGGCGCACCAAAGAGGTGGTGAACCTCGAGCTGGGACACGGCGACTTGCTGGTCATGGAGCACTTGCAAGAGGAGCACGAACACAGCGTGCCCAAGCGCGCGAGGGTGCATGAACCCCGGCTGAATTTCACGTTCCGACGTTTGGTCTGAGCGTTACCTTCGCATCATGTCTGTGCACAAAGAAGCCAAGCGCATCACCACCCAGGTGGTCCACGAAATGAAGCAAAGCGGCGAGAAAATCGCCATGCTCACCGCGTACGACTACACCATGGCCACCGTGGTGGACCAAGCGGGGGTGGACATCATCCTGGTGGGCGACAGCGCCTCCAATGTGATGGCGGGTCACGAGACCACCTTGCCCATCACCTTGGACCAAATGATCTACCACGCCCAAGCTGTGGTGCGCGCCGCCAAGCGCGCGTTGGTGGTGGTGGACCTCCCCTTCGGCACCTACCAAGGGAACTCCAAAGAAGCGCTCAACAGCGCCATCCGCATCATGAAGGAAAGCGGCGCCCACGCGGTGAAACTTGAGGGTGGACGCGAAGTGAAGGAAAGCATCGAACGCATCCTGTCTGCCGGCATTCCGGTGATGGGCCACTTGGGTCTGACCCCGCAGTCCATTTACAAGTTTGGCACCTACACCGTGCGCGCCAAGGAAGAGGAGGAAGCGCAACGCCTCAAGGAGGACGCCCAAATGTTGAACGACATCGGCTGCTTCAGCATTGTGTTTGAAAAGATTCCCGCCAAGCTCGCCGCCGAGGTGACCGCCGCGGTGGACTGTCCCACCATCGGGATTGGCGCCGGCGCGGAGTGCGACGGCCAAGTCCTCGTCTTGCACGACATGTTGGGCATCACCCAGGCCTTCTCCCCTCGCTTCTTGCGTCGGTACGGAGACCTCGGAGACCAAATGTTCAGCGCCATCCGCCAATACGTGAGCGACGTGCGCGCGGTGGACTTCCCGAACGAATCGGAGCAGTACTGATGGCCCACGGCGACGCCCCTCAAGGCCGCCGAAACGACGGGGCCTTTCACCGGTTTGTCAAGAAACCCAAGTCCCCCATTGTCCACAGCACCAAAGACAACCTGCAGGTGCTCTACGAGGACAACCACATCGTGGCCGTGAACAAGCGAAGCGGCGACGTGGTCCAAGGCAGCGGGACGGGCGAAGCCAGCCTCTGCGAGGTGGTGGCCCAATACGTCGCCCAGAAGTACAACAAGCCCGGGAAGGCCTACATCGGGACCGTCCACCGGTTGGACCGCCCCGTCTCGGGGGTGATTTTGTACGCCCGGACCAGCAAGGCCCACAAGCGCCTCAGCACGATGTTCCGCCATCGCGAGATGCAGAAGACCTATTGGGCGGTGGTCAAGCCAGCCCCTCCCAAGACGGAGGGCCACGTGATCAACTTTTTGGCCAAAAACGACAAGCTCAACAAGAGCTTCGCGCACGACAAACCGGCGGACAGCCGCAAGGAATGCGAGCTGATGTACGAGCTCAAAGGCAAGTCGGACCACTACGCGTTTGTGGAGGTGCTCCCCAAAACGGGACGCCACCACCAAATCCGGGCCACCATGGCCCAGCTCGGATGCCCCATCAAAGGGGACGTGAAATACGGGGCGCGACGCACCAACGACAACGCGTCCATCCACCTGCATGCCAGGCGCATCGACTTCATCCATCCTGTGAAGCGGGAAACGATCTCCATCTTGGCGCCGCCCCCGGACGATGTGCTGTGGGACGCCTTCGTGTCGCTGGAGCGCGGCATGCGTTGACAAGTTTTGGATTCGGACGTGACCCTGGGTGCACGGGGGGCAGGGGGCGTCGGTTATTTTTGGCCTCCATTGTTCCTTGAGGAACGACTTGACGAACCCCTGAACGACTCCCTACCATGAGTGCTCCTGAACATCACCGTTGCTTGATCGTGGGCTCAGGCCCCGCAGGCTACACCGCCGCCATCTACGCCGCCCGCGCGGACATGAAACCCGTGTTGTACCAAGGCCAACAACCCGGCGGTCAGTTGACCGAAACCACCGAGGTGGACAACTTCCCAGGCTACCCCGCCGGCATCAATGGCCCTCAGATGATGAAGGACTTGGAGGACCAGGCCAAGCGCTTTGACACCGACGTGCGCTACGGTTGGGTGACCAAGGTGGACTTCAGCGGCCCCGTGCACAAGGTGTGGGTGGGCGACAACCAGGAAACCGAAATCCACGCCGACAGCGTGATCATCAGCACCGGCGCCTCGGCCAAATGGCTGGGCCTCGAAAGCGAGCTGCGTCTGCGTGACGCAGGCGGCGGCGTGAGCGCATGCGCCGTGTGCGACGGCTTCTTCTACCGCAACCAAGAGGTGGTGATCGTCGGAGCCGGCGACAGCGCCTGCGAAGAAGCCAGCTACCTCGCCAAGCTCTGCACCAAGGTGACCATGCTCGTGCGCCGCGACGAAATGCGCGCGTCCAAGGCCATGCAGCACCGCGTGAAGAACATGGAGAACATCGAGATCCTCTTCAACACCGAAACCGTGGAGGTGCTCGGAGCCGAAGCGGTGGAAGGCGTGAAGGTCCGCAACAACGTGAGCGGCGAAGAGCACACCGTCCCTGCGACTGGATTCTTCGTGGCCATTGGACACAAGCCCAACACAGACGTCTTCGCCGACTTCATCACCCTCGACGACCAAGGCTACATCGTGAACGCCGAGCCAGGCACGAGCAAAACGAATGTGGAAGGTGTCTTCGTCAGCGGCGACGCCGCGGACAAGGTGTACCGCCAAGCGATCACCGCCGCGGGCACTGGCTGCATGGCCGCCCTCGACGCCGAGCGCTACCTCGCCGAGAAGGGCATCCACTGATGCGAGGCTGGCGCGCCCTTCCTGCCTTGGGATGGTGCGCCTTGATGGCCTGCAGTCAAGGTGGCGGCACCGAGGACGGCACGCCCACGTCGGGCGGAGACACCGTCGAGGTGGCGATTGACGCCTTGCCGGGCGTGAACATTCCTCCCTTGCGGGAACTCATGGGCAGGGTCGCTCCCGCCCAGGATTCGGCCTTCGCCCCCATTCCTGCAGCGCTCTGCAGCCGCGACGGCATGCACTTGCGTCGTGAAGCCCGGGACGCGTTCTTGCGGATGCACGGCGCCGCGGCCGCTGAAGGGATTTCGTTGACGGCCTTGAGTGCGACCCGGACGTTTGGTCACCAGGTGTCGATTTGGAACCGAAAGTGGAACGGGGCGCAGCGCATGGGCATGGCGCCGGTGGATCGTGCGCTGGACATTCTGCGGTTCAGCTCCATGCCCGGAAGCAGCCGACACCACTGGGGCACGGACGTGGACATGCACAGCCTTGAACCGGGGGACTTCGAACAAGGTGAAGGGGCACGCACCCTGGCGTGGCTTCGCACCCATGCGGAGGACTTCGGGTTCGTGGAGGTGTACACCCCGGAATCCGACCGGCCCGGGTACCAGCCTGAGGCGTGGCATTGGAGCTACGCGCCGCTGTCCGTGCCGTTTTTAAAGGCCCTGAACGAGGCCTCGATCGAGGAGAAGCGCGCGGTGTTCGAAGGCTTCGACGGCGCATTCCTCGCCGACAGTGTGGACATCCTGGGGCGCTACGTCAACGGGGTGTCGGACGAGGCCGCTGGACGCTGAGCCGCACAGCCGCTTTGCAGTACCTTCTGGGCTCAACCTTTCGACATGGCATCTTCTCGGTTTGGCGCCCACACGGGGCCTTGGATTCGGCTGGGCATCCTGGCGTACTGGACGCTGTTTTGGCTGTTCAACGTGGTCGACAAAATCGTCGGCGGCGCCCACTTTATGTGGGTGGGACGTGACCGCTTTGCACAATTCCAGAAATACTTCGCGTCGGCCGGCTTACCCGCGCCCTGGGTGGCCGACCTGGGCTTGGTGGTTGCGGCGGCGCTGGAGGTGTTCGCCCTGGTGTTCTTCGCAGGCGCCACCCTGCACTTCCTGAAGCGTCGAGACGCCGCGTCGCACACGTGGTTCCTTGCCGGAACGGTCACAACCCTGGCCACCTTCACCTTCTTCTCCGTTGGGGACCATCTTTTTGGCGACCGATTTGAGTTGCTGGAGCACACCCTTTTTTGGTTCATCAGCCTGATGTCGTGGGCGGCCTTTCACTGGCTGCATTCGGAGGCGCTCACTCCTGCCCCACTTACCCAAGCCCAAACCTGGAGCACCCTGCTGCTCGCCGCCGTTCTGGTGTCCACCACCACAGGGTCCATCTTCAAATACAACACCGACCACTTCAACCGGCGCACCGCGCCGCTCCATGCGGTGGAGGTCGGAGATCACCTGTACAAGGTGTCGTTTCCCTTCCTCGGCGGAAGCACGGTGTTTGAAGAAACGCTTCGCATGTTCAAGGACGCCCACCCCAATGAACGCATCGACCACATCTACACCGTCCCCAATCCGCTTCGTCTGAAAAAGGCGGACGCGTTGATTTTCTACATCGCCACCGAAGACGTTGCCTCATGAATGCCCCACGCCTCCTCCGCTTGTCCATTGTCGGGTTTTGGACCTTGTTCTGGGGCCTGAGCGTCGTCGACAAAGTCATCCCGGACGTCCACCCGTTTTGGGTGGGCAAAGACTTTTTCGCCCTCTTTGTCAAATTCTTCGCCTCGCTGGGGCTGAAGGACCCGCTCTTCGCAACCGTGGCCTTGGCTGGGGTCTCCGGGCTCGAGGCCCTCAGCTTCGTGCTCTACGTCATCGCCGCCGTGCACGTGGTGCGGCAGACTCAGGACCGCGCCAACACGTGGTTCTTCCGGGCTGTGTTGGCGTCCATGACCCTGTTTGCGCTGTTCTCCATCGCAGACCAAACCTTCGGCGACCGCTTCCAACTCCTGGAACACGGACTCTTCTGGCTGGTCCTCCTCGCGTCCTGGGGCATGTTCCACATGCTGCCTGAACAACCCACCGGCGAAACGCCGCGGTTCATGGCCACGCCGGGCGCGCGTTGGGCGTTGGGAACGGGTGCGGTCCTCACCTTGCTGGCGACTTGGTCCATCCGGTCGTTCAGCCACGACAGCATGCATTTGGCTGCGACCCCTGTCGAAGCTGTCGAGGTGGTGGAGCACGTCTGGAAATTTGACTTTCCGTTCCTCGCGGACAAAGACACTTGGGAAGCCAC
>CALKFF010000049.1 GCA_938084585.1 uncultured Flavobacteriales bacterium | reverse complement strand
TGCAATCCATCCACCAACTCGTCCATGCGACGCTCGTGCTCTGGACAGTGGGCGTGGGCCTCTCTGGACTCGAGCAAGGCCGGCAGCACTTCAGTGCCTCGGGCCAACAGCTGCTCCCTCACATGTTTGTACACCCCCTCGTCCGGGTCGTCGAGCAATTGAATCAGCGCGTGAATTTCGTTGGGTTGCATTCTGGCAGATTGTTAGGTCTGCTCCAAAGCTACCGGCCACCTTCACACCCTGTCGGAGACCCGGTGCGCAGTTTTCACATTGGTTGTGTTAATCGCCCTATCTTCCATTCTGTGAGCCCAAGCACCCACCCCAACACCACCCTTCGCACGGTCACCGACCGCATGCGGGTCACTTACGCTTTGTGGTTCACCATGTTGTTTTTGCTGGCCATTTGGGGGGTGTACGCCTTGAATGAAATGCTTGAGCTCGGCTGGCGCAAACACGGGATGCACCCCCGCCAATGGGATGGGCTGCGCGGCATCTTCACCTACCCTTTCCTTCACGGCGACCTCGGGCACCTGTGGAACAACACCATGAGCTTCTTCACGCTCAACGGGTTCTTGTTCTACTTCTACCGAAGCATCGCGCTCCGGGTCTGGGTGTGGCTCTTCCTGTGCAGCGGCCTCTTGCTTTGGGGACTCGCCGTGGACGGCAACCACATCGGCGCCAGCGGGCTCATCTACGGGTTGGCAGCTTTCCTCTTCATGAGTGGCGTCATCCGCAACAACCGCATGCTGCTCCGGGTCAGCCTTGCTGTGGCGTTCCTGTACGGCGGCATCGTCTGGTGGATGTTGCCCATCGACGACCACGTCAGTTGGGAGGGCCACCTCAGTGGGGCGATTGTTGGGGTAGCGTTGGCCGTTTTGTACCGGCGTCAAGGGCCTCAAGACCCCACGTACCAATTTGAAAGAGAGCCCGAGGACGCGCCGTTGCCCGAGTGGTGGATGCGCGCCCACCCGGACCACCCCGACACGTTGGCCCAAAAAGAAAAAGAGGAACAGGCCGCGGCCTCCTCCTCTTTTCAGTCCAACACGGGTGTCCCGACGTTCGATCCGCCGAGCACGTCGTGATGGCAATCAGCTGTTGAGCATCACCGGCATCACCAGCATCAACACATCTTCACCGGCTTCTTCCGGCTCGCTCGGACGGATGATGCCCGCTCGGTTGGGGGCGCTCAATTCAAGGTTGACTTCCTCGGCCTCGAGGTTGTTGAGCATGTCCACCAAGAACTTGCTGTTGAAGCCGATTTCCATGTCCTCGCCGAGGTAGCTGCAGGCGAGGTGCTCTGTCGCCTCGTTGGCGAAGTCCAAATCCTCCGCGCTCACCGTCAACTCGCTGCCGGCAATGCGCAAGCGCACTTGGTGGGTGGTCTTGTTGGCAAAGATGGCCGCACGGCGAATGGCTTGCAAGAAGGCCACGCGGTTGATGGTCATGCGGTTGGGGTTGTCCTTGGGGATGACCGCCTCGTAGTTGGGGTACTTCCCTTCGATCAAGCGGCATAAGATCACCACATCGTCAAACGTGAAGCACGCGTTGCTGTCCGTAAAGGAGATGTTCACCGCTTCTGCAGAAGACGCCGCATTCTTGAGCAAGGTCAACGGCTTCTTGGGCACGATGAAAGAGGCCGTCTCGGGCGCGGAAGCGTCCGTCCGGGCGTAACGCACCAAGCGGTGCGCGTCGGTGGCCACGAACCTTACGTTGTCGGAGTACAGCTCAAAGAACAAGCCGCTCATCACGGGACGCAAGTCGTCGCTGCCCGCCGCGAACAGCGTGCGGTTGATTGCCGTGACCAACGTGCCTGCCGCCATGTCCACCCCCACGGCACCCTCCAACGCAGGCGACTGCGGGAATTCGTCGCCGTTGGCGCCAGTCAACTTGTACTTGCCTGCGTCGCTGGTGAGCTCCACCGCGTGGGTCGCGGGATCCACTTTTACTGTCAACGGGATGTCCGGGAACGCTTTCAAAATGTCAAGCAGCATCCGCGCCGGGACGGCGATGGCGCCAGTATCCTCGGTGCGCACCTCCATTTTGGACGACATGGTGGTCTCCAAATCGGAGGCCGTCATCGCCAACTCGCCCGGGGACAACTCGAACAAGAAGTGGTCGAGGATCGGCAAGGTGTTGCTGTTGCTCAAGACGCCGCTCAACGTTTGGAGCTGGCGGAGCAGAAGGTTGCTGGATACGATAAACTGCATCATACGATTGTTGGACCACGAAGATGAAGACGAAGCCCCCCTGAAACACCCTGAAACAGGCTGGATTTATTCACACTTCATCCCCAGCGCACACCTCCTGAATCGCCTGGTCGACGTCCTCCACAGACAACTCCCAACCGCACCGGAAATGACCTTCTGGACAACGCTTCCGACCGTGCATGCCGCAGGGTCGACACGCCAACTCCGGGATGGGCTCCACCACCCTGTGTCGGGAGGAACGTGGCCCAAACCCAAACCGGGGCACAGTGCTGGCAAACAACGCCACGGTGGGCGTGTCCATGGCAGAAGCCACATGCAACGGTGCGCTGTCGTTCGCCACCACGCCACGGGCCATGCCCACGGCGGCCGCCAACCCCAACAGGGAAAGCGCCCCTGCGCCATTGACCACATGGCTTCGGCCCTGAGCCAAGCGGGCGCAGAGGTCGTGCTCCGAGGGCGCCCCCATGAGCAACACCGGCCCATCAAGGCGATCCAGCAATTTGGCAAACTGCCCTTCCGGCCAGGCCTTCGTGGCCCATTGCGAGCCGGGCATGACCAACAGCGCCCCGCGGGCGCCGAGTGCCTCCGCTTCCGCCCGATGGGTTTCCGCGGGGTGCAATTTGGGGTTGGCCCCGCCCTGCGTGAACGCTTCCGAATCAAACGCGGCGAGCAACCCAAGATGACGCTCCACCTCGTGCGTCCCGTCGCCCCACTTGTGGGGCACTCGGTGGGTGAAACGCCACGCCAGCGGGTTGTTCGCGTAGCCCAACCGAACCGGCGCCATGCTCAAGGCCGTCAGGACCCCGGAGGACGCATGCCGGTGGAGGTTGACCACCACGTCGTACCTGGCTTTTCGGGTGTCCCGCACGAGCCGCCTCCAATCCCTTCCCTTCTGCCGCGGGCGCTTGTCCCACGCCAAGACCCGACGCACAAATGGATGGGCCTCAAACAGCCCTTCCATCGGACGGCGCACCAACACGTCGAGGTGGTCTTCAGGATGCGCCTTGTGCCACGCTTCCAACGCGGACGTGGCCAGAACCACGTCGCCCAGAAACGCCGTTTGGATGAACAAAATGCTTCGCGTCGTGACCACAGCGAAAAGGTAATGCAGGTGGGGTCAGACCGCGACGTCGTGCTCGCGCAAGGCCTCGGTCAACGAGGTCTTCCGGTCCGTGCTCTCCTTGCGCTCCCCGATGATGAGGGCGCATGGGACTTGGTAGATGCCTGCCGGGAACGCCTTCGGACGTGTGCCTGGAATGACGACCGCCCGGGGCGGAATTGCACCCCTCGTCTCCACGGGCTCAGGGCCTCGGACGTCCAAAATGGGGGTGCTGGCCGTCAGGACCACGTTGGCCCCAAGGACCGCTTCGCGCCCCACATGGACGCCCTCCACCACAATGCAACGCGACCCAATGAACGCCCCATCCTCCACAATGACGGGGGCCGCTTGAAGCGGTTCAAGCACACCTCCGATGCCCACACCGCCACTCAGGTGCACGTCGGCCCCGATTTGGGCACACGACCCCACCGTGGCCCACGTGTCCACCATGGTTCGCTCTCCCACATGCGCCCCGAGGTTGACGTACGACGGCATCAAAATGCAATCCTTGGCGACAAACGCCCCGTGCCGCACCACCGCGTGGGGCACCACACGAACACCTGCTGCCGCGTACCCTTTCTTCAACGGCATCTTGTCGTGAAATTCGAAGGGGCCCACCTCTTGGGTGACCATCTTTTGGATGGGGAAATTGAGCAGCACCGCTTGCTTCACCCACTCGTTCACCTGCCACGTCCCGTCATCAAGCGGCTGCGCCACGCGCAACGTGCCTGCATCCAAGCCCGCCATCACCTCGGCAATGGCGTCCTTCGCCTCCTGCTGTTGAAGCAAGGCGCGGTCTGCCCACGCCGCCTCCACCTGCGTTTTCAAATCTGCTGCGTTCATGCCGCGAAGGTAGCCTGCAAGCCTGTGGCGACATGGCTACATTTGGCACATGGCGCGACTCATTGGATTGGACGTTGGCGGGGTTCGCACTGGGGTGGCGTCCACGGACGACTTGAAGCTCATTTGTTCTCCCCTGGAAACGGTGAAGACCTCTGAGCTCATGGCCAAACTCCGCGCCCTCACCGACGCCCACGAGGTGGAAGGATTCGTCGTTGGCAAGCCCAACCTCATCGCAGGCACGGCCACAGACAGCACCCCACACATCGACAAGGTGGTCGCCGACCTGAAGAAAGCTTACCCCCATCTGACGATCCACTTCGTCGACGAGGGACACACCTCACAAGAGGCTTCGCGCATCCAATTGCAAGGCGGCATGAAGTCCTCCAAGCGCCGCGAAAAAGGAAGCCTGGACGCCATTGCGGCCAGCCTCATCCTTCAACGCCACCTGGACGCAGGCGCCTCAGGGACGGTGCGCAAGCCCCTGCCCGACTTCAGCTTTTGAAGACCTCGACGGTCTTCTGCTCCCGGACCAAATCGGTGAAGCGACCCTCGTAGCGTGTGGCGCGTACGATGTGGTTGTCCACCCAGTGGTAATTGCCGCCGCGTGGCTTGTTCATCAACAAGCCGTGGTACTTGAATCCGTGTTTGTTCAACCACGTCTCGGTCACCCCGCGGTGCTCCTCCGTGCGGGAGGTGAAAAAGGTGATGATGTGCCCTTCGTCGTACCAAC
>CALKFF010000048.1 GCA_938084585.1 uncultured Flavobacteriales bacterium | reverse complement strand
GACAGCAACGACATCGCAGGCAACGGCAACATCAGCGGAAGCGACTTTGTGTTGGTGGAAGTGGAAGACAACATCCCCGACTCGTGGAACCCGTTCTTCGCAGGGTGGGACGCCACAGGGTTTGGCGGCAACGAGGGGGTGGGCATCCACCACCCGTCGGGCGATTTGAAAAAGATCAGCAGCTTCAGCAATTCGTTGTCCAACAGCAACGCCTACGCCATTGGCGCGCATTGGCGCGTGACGTGGTCGTCCACGGAGACGAACCACGGCGTGACGGAAGGCGGGTCTTCAGGTTCGCCCATCTTCGACGAGAACCATCGGATTTTGGGCACGCTGACCGGTGGGGCGTCGTTCTGCTCGTCGCCTTATGCTCCAGATTATTACGGGAAGATGAGCTACCACTGGGACGGCAGCAACCCCACGCCGGCCAGCCAAAAGTTGAACGTCTTGTTGGACCCGGTGGGCACGGGCGAAGAGCGTTTGGACGGCAGCTTCCGCAATGTGGCGGAGGACGGCACCGTGACGTGCGACGCGTTTGACGCGTGCGAAGCCACCGCGGTGGAAGACGCGTTCTTGTCGGGCTTGACCGTGGCGCCCAACCCCACGACAGGCCGCATCGACGTGCACATCCCCGAGGGCCACGCCTTGGTCAAAGTGCAGATCTTCGACGCCGTGGGCCGCATGTTGGAGGTGCAGGAAGGGGCTGCTGCGCTTGGCCGCTTGTCGCTCGATTTGCAGGCGTGGGGCGAGGGCATGCGCTACCTCACGTTGACCTCAGGGGAAGGCTGGAGCACCACCCGCAAGGTGCTCGTCAGCGGAGCCAAGTGAGTTGGTTGCGCTTCACGCGCGTTTTGAAGGCCCCAAACATCACCGTCACGTGGTCGCCTTGCACGGCCACCACGTCCCCGCGTTCCTGACCGGTTCGAAGGCGCACGAGGGAGCCCACCACGATTTTGTCCGATTGGTGGTTGGGGCGTCGCTTCGCGGCTTTGGCCTTGGCTTTTTTGGAGGGTTTCTCGGCCTTGGCTTTTTCCTTGGCCAGGTAGGTCTTCACTTCTTCAAGCAAGGCCTTGTTGGCTTTTCCTGATTCAAAGCGGTCCACAAATTGGCTGAGCTTGGTTCCGCGGACCCGCGCCGTGTTGAGCTGGTCAAATTGGTCGTGCAGGTTGCGCTCCTTGTCCTCCATGGCAGACTGCAAGCGCTCTGCTTCAGCCGTGGCTTTTTCCGCTTCGAGTTCCGCGCGCAATTGACGGTTGGTGAGCTTGGCCAGCTTGGACTTCTCCTTGTGCAGGTCGCCCAACAATCCGTCCAATTCGACACGACGTTTGTCCAGCTTGCCTTTGGCGCGCTCAATCAAGGCGCTGCCGATGCCGTTGATCTCGGCCACTTCAAAGGTGAACGACGATCCAGGTTGCCCCACTTCCAATTGGTACATGGGGGCGAGGGATTCACGGTTGAAGAGCATGCTGCCGTTGAAGGCCTCGGGCAATTTCGCCGCCCGGGTTTTGATGTTGGCGTAATGCGTGGTGACCACCCCAAAGCACCCCTTGTCGTACAGTTCTTCGAAGAACACTTCCGCCAGCGCCCCGCCAAGTTCGGGGTCCGACCCCGTGCCAAATTCGTCCAGGAGCAACAACGAACGTGGGCCAGAAACCCCCAGAAAGTGCTTCATCCTTCCCAGTCGGTAACTGTACGTTGAAAGCTGATTTTCAATGCTTTGATGGTCACCGATATCTGGGAGTATCGCGTCGAAGATGCCGACTTCAGAGGCGTTGTGGCACGGGACAAGGAGGCCGCTTTGGATCATCATTTGCAGCAGCCCCACGGTCTTCATGGTGATGCTTTTCCCTCCCGCGTTGGGGCCGCTGATCACGAGCATCCGTTGCTTGCGATGCAGTTCCACATGCTGTGGATGGGTCTCCTTGCCGGCCAGACGGTTGGTCATTTGCAGCAAGGGGTGGTAGGCCGACAACAAATGAAGTCCGGGTCTCTTCCGAATCTGTGGCAGGCTGCCTTCCAGTTTGGAGGCCAACCTGGCGCGCGTCGCGATCCAATCGAGTTCGGTCAATCCGCGTTGGTATCCCTTGATTTGGGGCAGGTGTCTGCGGATGTTGCGCGTCAACACACGCAGGATGTTCCGAATTTCCTTTCGTTCGTCGTCCTTGAGCATTTCCAGCTCGTGGTTTAGCGGGATGCAAGCCCCTGGCTCGATGAAAGTGACCGAGCCCGTGTTGGACGACCCCAAGACGGCCCCGTTGATCTGGCGCTTGTAACTGCTCAACACGGCCAGGGCACGTCGCTCCTGCACAAAACCCTCTCGGATGTCGGCCAGGAATCCGCGGTCTTGCACGTGCTTCATCGCCCGCAGGAAGGACCGGTTGATTTTGCGGCGCACCGCAGTCAAGTCCGCCCGGATGGCTTCGAGCTCCGGCGACGCGTTGTCTCGGATGTGGCCCTTGGCGTCGAAGACTCCGTCGATGGCCTCAATCAGCTCGGTGCTAGGCTCTTGGCCATCGACCACCGCTTCCAGGCGCGGCCAGGGCATGTCGCTTTCTGCCAGGACGACCAACACCTGATTCATGATGCGTGACGCGGTGGAGATGCGACGGAATCCGGTCTCGTCCAGCACGCTGTCGCGCACGCCGAGGAGCTTGATTTCCCGCTTGAGCTCGTCGAATTCCAGCATAGGCCATCCCGTCCCACCGGACCGAATGCGCTGCATCTCGTCGGTTTCTTGGAGCGTTCGAATGACCCAGGCCCTGTCCTTGCTCGGGGTCAACGTGTGGGCGCGTTTTTCGCTGCTTTCGCACCCCGCCAATTCCCGCAGCAATTCGCGGATGACGTCGAATTCGAGGTCCTCCGCGATCCGCTCGTCGAAATGGTCGATGTGTGCGCCGGGCTTCATAAGAAACCAGAATGGTTCAAGGCCTCGACTTGTTCAACGCAGAAGGCCAAAGCTCTCTTCATTTGGGCGTCCCGCGTGTCGGCGGTGTAGTCAAACCAGGTCGTGGCGGCGTCTTTTTTGAACCACGTCATCTGCCGTTTGGCAAACTGGCGGGTCCGCGTCACGATCCATTCGACAGCTTCGTCCAAGGAGCACGTGCCGTCGAGGTGTTCGAAGAGTTCCTTGTATCCGACGGTGTTCAAGGCGTTTTCGTGGCGGTGGGGGAGCAGGGCCAGGGCTTCTTCCAGCCATCCGGCCTCCATCATGATTTGGGCGCGCTTGGCGATGCGTTCCCGCAATTCGCTGCGCTCGGGGTTCAGTCCAATCGACACCACACGCCACGGACGTGTCTTGGGTTCGCCGTGGTGGAAGGAGCTGAACGGCTTGCCAGAGGCGAGGCACACCTCCAGGGCGCGCACGACGCGCTGAGGGTTGGACGTGTCCATGCGTTGGGCGTGGGTGGGGTCCAGGGTCCGGAGCTCGTCCATGAGCGGCGTCAAGCCTTCCTCCTTGAGCCGTCCGTTCAATGCGGTGCGTATGGCCAAATCTGCCGGCAGCGGGTCCAATCCGCGGAGTGCCGCTTCCACGTACATCCCTGACCCGCCGGCCAGCACGGCGCTCCCACGTTTCGCACACAGCTCAGTGAGCACGGGCACCGCCTGCGCTTCAAACGCCCCGGCGCTGAACAGTTCAGAAGGAGAGAGGAAGTCGACGAAATGGTGCTTGGCCCTGGCCAGTTCTTCCGCAGAAGGGTGGGCTGTGCC
Source organism: uncultured Flavobacteriales bacterium (assembly GCA_938084585.1). Classification (GTDB taxonomy): domain Bacteria; phylum Bacteroidota; class Bacteroidia; order Flavobacteriales_D; family Sanyastnellaceae; genus UBA11663. The sequence goes on along the minus strand of CALKFF010000048.1, from coordinate 16,390 downwards.
GATGGCCATGCCTTGGTAGACTTGGCGGGCGTCCGCATTCACGATTTCGGTTTGGAGGTGTTGGGCCAAAGCGACCGCCAATTCGGTTTTGCCCGAGGCCGTGGGCCCCACGATGCTGACCACCACCCCCATGGGTCAAATCAACCCGTCGAGGTCGTCGATGGACAAGTGCTCGCCCCCAAAATCGTCGTCGTCCTCATCGTCATCGAAGTACGCGTCGATCTCGGGGTCGCCCGTCCGGGTGGGTTTGCCGTCGTCCTCACCCAAGTCCAAATCCATGCCGTCCAGCAGCTCCCCGTCCTTGCTGTCGAAGGCGGGCGGGGTTCCGAATTCGTGGCACAGGGCGGGGTAGGCCCCGTCTGGCTTGGCGTCTTGCAGCGTCACTGGCTCCACGTAAAAGCACCACATGCGTAAAAAGTCGTAGACGTAGATGGCGCGGCTCGCCAACGACGGCACGAGGTCGCCCACCGTGCGTTGGGTCATGGCCTCTTCCGGTTGGTCGCCGGGCTCGGCCATGGGGTCACTCATGTCCATCAGGGGGAATTCCTGACCGCGCGACCAAGATTCGTCGCTTTGGAAGAACGACGCCATTTCACCGGCCTCCCATCCAAACGCGTCCAGCACCGCGAAATGCAGGTGCATCAAGGGGGCGTCGGTTTGGATTTCGATGTCCCGAAACACGTCTTCTTCCGTGTCCAAAATGACACGCAACCTGAGGATCTGCGCCATGCCACGAAGGTACGCCCGGTGTGAAGTAGTTTTGCCGTCATGATCACCCGACTTCTCAAGATTCTCGTGGCTGCCGCATCGGTCGCGTACACCGTGTTGTTGTACACCCAGGGCAGCTGGGGATCGGCCATCGGCATGACGCTCTTGTCCATCGTGCTGGTGTTGGTCAACCTGCGGAGTGTGCGCTTGGTGGTGGCGTTCGCCAACCTGCGCATGCAGCGCATGGAAGACGCGGTGAAGTGGTTGAACCGCATCAAGCCGGCGCAGCTTTGGCCTGGTCAGCGGGGATACTACCACTTCCTTTTGGGCAGCGTCACCATGCAGCACAACTTGATCGAAGCGGAAGCCAACCTGCGCAAGGCGTTGAGTCTGGGCCTTCGTCAGGACCACGACAAGGCGGCGGTCAAGCTGAATTTGGCGGTGTGCTTGAGCGCCAAACAAGACCGCAAGCGCGCCATGGTGATGATTCAGGAGGCCAAGCGCCTCGACACCAAGGGCATGCTCAAGGGCGACATCAAGCAGGTGGAGGCGATGATCAAGAATCCTCGCGTTGTGCAACGCGCCCGCCGCTGATTCAGCGGTTCAGCAGCCGCTCCAAATCCCCTTCGAGCCTGGCGTTGGCCAGGAAATTGCGTTCCAGGTCTTCGGCGAACGGGAAGGCCGTGTCCAAGCTGGCCGTGCGCGCCACTGGGGCGTCCAGCGCTTCGAAGCATCGCTCGTGAATGCGTGAGCTGATTTCTGCGCCAATGCCGCCGGTCATCGTGTCTTCGTGGAGCACCAATGCCTTGCCGGTCTTGGTGACGCTGGCCATCACCAATTCCTCATCCCAGGGCAGCAAGGTGCGCAGGTCGATGACTTCCACGTCCCATTCAGGGTGGGCTGCAAGCACCGCCTCTGCCCACTGCACGCCCAATCCGTAGGTGATCAAGGTGGCGTCATATCCTTCTCGAACCACGCGTCCTTTGCCAAACTCGAGGAGGTAGTCCTCCTCGGGCACAGGGCCTGTCAAGCTGCGGTAGAGGTATTTGTGCTCGAAAAACAGCACGGGGTTGGGATCGTCGATGGCCATCCGCAACAAACCCTTGGCGTCGCCAGGGGTGGAGGGGTAAGCGATCTTCAGTCCCGGCACGTGGAAGAACCAAGCTTCGGTGCTTTGGCTGTGGTACGGCCCAGCGCCGACCCCGCCTCCAGTGGGCATGCGCACGACGACGTCGGCCTTTTGGCCCCAGCGCCAATGGATCTTGGCGAGGTTGTTGACGATTTGGTTGAAGCCACACGTCACAAAGTCGCTGAACTGCATCTCGACCATGGCCTTCTTGCCTGCAATCGACAGCCCGAGGCCCGCGCCTACAATGGCCGATTCGCACAACGGGGTGTTCCGGACGCGGCCTTCTCCGAATTGGTCCACGAAGCCGTCGGTGACCTTGAACACACCGCCGTAGGGGCCGATGTCTTGCCCCATAAGTACGAGGTCAGGGTGGCGTTCCATGCTGGTTCGAAGTCCCTCGGAGATGGCGTCGATGAACCTCAGTTCTCGGCCGTGGGCTTCCGGGACCGTGTTCAGTCCTTGTGGGGTGCCCGGGGCGAACCGGTCGGTCAACTCTTCGGAAGTGGAGGCCTCGATGGATGGCTCGGCAGCGGCGTGCTTCAGCCCGTCTTGAATGCGTGCCTTGTGGTCGGCGGCCAGGGCTTCCTCGAAAGCGTCGTCCAAGACGCCTGCCTCCCGCAAATGTGTCTGAATCCGGGTCACCGGATCCACCTCGGACCACCGCTCAATGAGGCCGTCTGGGTAGTATTTGGTGCCGGAAGCTTCTTCGTGCCCTCTAATTCGGAATGTTTTGAATTCCAGTATGATGGGTCTAGGTCGTTCACGCAAAGATTCAACTGTGTCACGCACCTTGTGGTACACGTCGAAGAGGTCGTTGCCGTCGACTTGGATGGCGTCCTCTTCAGGGATGCCGTAGCCCACCGCCTTGTCGGTGAAGTGGGCGCAACGGAACTGCTGATCGCTGGGTGTCGACAGTCCCCAGGCGTTGTTTTCGATGCCGATGATGACAGGCAATTGCCACACGGCGGCGACGTTGACGGCCTCATGAAAGTCACCCTCCGAGGCGCCACCGTCCCCCGTGAACACAAACGAGCATCCGCCGGTGCCGTCGAGCTTCTCGGCAAGGGCCACCCCGTCGGCCAGCCCGAGCTGGGGACCCAGGTGGCTGATCATGCCCACGATGTGGTGCTCAGGGCTGCCGAAGTGGAAACTCCTGTCACGCCCTTTGGTGAACCCGTGGTCCTTGCCTTGGAATTGGGCAAACAACCGGTCCAGCGGCACCTCTCGGGTGGTGAAGATGCCAAGGTTGCGGTGCATTGGGAAGATGAACTTGTCGCGCGGCATGGCCGCGGCCACCCCCACAGAAATGGCTTCTTGGCCGAGCCCACTGAACCACTTGCTGATTTTGCCTTGGCGGAGCTGCGACATCATCTTCTCCTCAATCATCCTGGGAAGAAGCAACTTGGCGTAGAGGTCGCGCTGTTCGTCCGCCGACAGGCCGCGGGCGTCGAACATCAGGGGGTTGTGTGGGAATATTTCCGACATGGCCCCGAAGGTAGACGCAGGAGGTACCTTTGCAGCTCACGCATGAGCAGCATTTCTTCACAAATCCAGGTCCGTGTGTTGCCAGAAGACATTGGCAATCCGGAGTCGTTGCGTGCCGCGGTCAACCGTCAGTTGAGCAAGCAAGGCAAAGCGCCGTTGGACGCGGAGGACGAGCCCCGCATTTTGCGCCAGAGTTGGGACGCGCGACGTCGGCCCGTGCAAGCCCAGTTGCTGGTCGATTGGGGTGAAGAAAAGGCGCCTCCGACGTGGACGTGGTCCAAGCTCCCCCACGACGCGCCAAGCGTGATTGTGGTGGGGGCAGGGCCTGCGGGGCTGTACGCCGCGCTGGAGTGCATTCAGCTCGGAGTTCGGCCTGTGGTGTTGGAGCGCGGCAAGGATGTGCGGGCACGCCGACGGGATTTGGCCAAGCTCAACAAAGCGCATGTTGTCAACCCGGAATCCAACTACTGTTTTGGAGAAGGTGGCGCGGGCACCTACAGCGACGGCAAGCTCTACACGCGCAGCAAGAAGCGTGGCGACATCCGGGAAGCGCTTGAATGGCTGGTGGCCCACGGGGCTGACCCGCACATCCTGGTGGAGTCCCATCCTCACATTGGCACGAACCGGTTGCCTGCGGTCGTGACGGCCATGCGCGAGACCGTGGAAGCGGCTGGCGGTGTGGTCCACTTCGACACCCGCGTGACCGGCCTGGTCCGCGAGGAGGGGCGCTGCGCGGGGGTGAAGGTGGGAGATCAAACCTTTCGCGGCGAAGCGGTGGTGTTGGCGACGGGCCACAGCGCGCGCGATGTGTTCCACATGATGGTGGAGGAAGGCCTTGAAGTGGAAGCAAAACCCTTTGCCCTGGGCGTGCGCGTCGAGCATCCGCAGGGATGGGTGGACGAGGTGCAGTATCACGGTGAAGAGGTGGAGGACCGACTGCCGCCGGCCAGCTACAGCTTGGTGTGCCAAGTGGAGGGGCGCGGCGTGCACAGTTTTTGCATGTGCCCGGGAGGCATCGTGGCGCCGTGCGCCACGTCTCCAGGCGAAGTCGTGACCAACGGATGGTCGCCGTCCAAGCGCAACAACCCGTACGCCAACTCAGGCATGGTGGTCCAAGTGGGGCCGGAAGATTGGGAGCCGCTCGGCTTCGAAGGTCCCTTGGGTGGGCTGCTGTTCCAGCAGGCCGTGGAGCAAGCGTGTTGGCGTGAGGCAGGCCAAACCCAAGCCGCCCCCGCCCAGCGCCTCAAGGACTTTGTGCACGGCCGCCCGTCTCGCGACCTTCCCAAGACCTCGTACCTCCCAGGAGTGGTTCCGGCCCGCCTCGACCAAGTGTTGCCCGACGTGGTGTCGCGCAGCTTGAGGGAAGGGTTCAAGACGTTTGGCCGGAAAATGAAGGGGTTCCTCCACCCAGAGGCTGTGGTCATCGGCCCCGAGTCGCGCACGAGCAGCCCTGTCCGAATCCCAAGAACCCCAGATGCGTTGGTGCATCCAGGGCTCGATGGGTTGTACCCGACCGGCGAGGGCGGGGGGTATGCAGGGGGGATTTTGTCCGCGGCCATGGACGGCCGGCGGGTGGCGCGCGCCGCCGTGGAGGCGATGCTCGCGCGACAAAGCTGAATGCTCCTTCAGATCAAGAATCGCGGAGACAACAGCGGCCTGACGGAATTCCGGGGACGGCCCAGTTGGAACCCCAAGCCCACTTGGGTCATGCTCCACAAAATGTCGCGGTCCGGCACGAAGGTCACGCCCAACGTGGCGTGGGACCGGCGCGTCAGCTGCACGTCGATGCCAGCCCGCACGGGCATGGCCAGCCGCCTCATCCGCTCGGAGGGCAATTCGGCGGTGAAGTTCCGCACCATGGGCGGGGCGTCGTCGGACATTTGGGGTGCTGTGACTTCTTGCTGGTGCACGGCGTATTCCTGGCGGACCATGCTGATCCATCCGATGCCGCTTCCAATCCATGGCCGCACGGCGTGGGTGTGCCTGTGGAACGGGGTGTAGTTGAACACCGCGCCGTAGACACGCATTCGGGAGTTGTGGGCGAAGGAGCCGTTGTCGAATTCGGCATGGCCGCCCAAGACAGTCAAGTCCATGCTCAACCCTTCGTGAAGTTGTTGGGACATGGTGAAGCCCATGCTCGACCCTGTGTAGAGGCTGTTGGCCTTGGCCGTGCCAGCCACCCACTCAAACCCAGGCTTGTGGCCTTGGGCCAAGCATGCGGTGGACAAGAAGAGGGTGGTGCAAAGGGCGAGGCCTGGTTTGGCCCAACGCGAGAAGAGACGTGGAATCAACATGAGAGGGGTCTTTCCCTCCCGTTACGGGACCTTGCCGAGAAAGGTTACGCTGGGTTGCGCAGGGCCAAATCTGCCAGCATGCGTCCCACCGTGGTGCCGATGGCGACGCCCATGCCGCCCAGCCTGACGCCCGCATGCAAACCCGGTTTCAGGGTTTTTACCTCGGGGCGTCGGGAGCTGCCAATGCCCAGTTGTCCAGTCCATCGGTAGGCCACTTGGAAAGGGCCGCAGCCCACCACATGCCTTTGGGCCCATGCGGTCAAGCGTTCAGCGACCTCATCGTTGTCGCGGCAATCCCATTGGCGTCCACCGCCGATGAGCAAACGTCCCTCGATTTCACGGACGTACACATAGCCTCGGTCGTGGTGCACCGTGTGGTTCAGTTTCAGTCCTGGCATGACCTGGCTGACCAGCACCTGGTTGGCCACAGGTCTCACATCGACGTCGATGAGGTCTTGGGCGAAGGCATTGGTGGCCAGCAGCACATGTCGGGCTGAGACGGAAAGCGGTCCGGCGGCAGCGGTCCAAAGTCCTTGGGCGTCGGTAAATTCTTCCACCTTGAGGCCAGGCCACCACGCCACGCCTGCCCGTTCAAGGCCTTCCCGCATGGCTTGGACCATGGTGCCGGTGTTCAAGTCGCCTTCAAGGGGACTTCGCAGCTGGCCGCACAAGGCGTGCAGGGTGGAGGATTGGGCCGGCGTCGTGTGGAAGGCGGTTTCTTGAAACACGTCTTCCAAGGCCTCGTTCAATTCGGGCAAGAATTCCATGACCTCTTCGAAGAGCGCCTCGTCCGTGAACGCTTCCACCGCACCGCAGGTTCGGTGACCGCAGGCCTTGTCGCCCCACATGGCGCGAAGGGCTTGCAACCCCTCCCAGCGCATGCGCACCAATTCCACGGTGGCCTCAGGACCGAGCGCACGCCAGTCGTCGAGCAGTTCGCTGGGGCTGCCGAAGCATGTGAACCCCGCGTTCCGTGTGGACCCGCCGCCGCCAAGGGGCAAGGCGTCGACAACGGCGATGCGCCACTCGGGCTCGCGAGACGCCAGTGTCAGGGCGGCGTTCATGCCCACGATGCCGCCTCCCACCACCAGGGCGTCCAGAGGGGCTTGCGGAGAAGCCTGAAGCATTTGAGATTCCCAAATGCTGGGTCCCATCTCTGGCCATGGGCCTTTTGCTTGGAAACCTGTATTTTTAGGCTGACCTGGCACGATGCAAACCTACACGACACCCACCATGAACGGCACACCCTTTTCTGCGCACGCGCTGCGCGTCTCGGTTCTTTGGTTGCTCTTGGGGTGTGGAGTGTCGATGGGGGCGTGGGGCCAATCTTTGGTCATCAGCGGCACCTTGAGGAACGAGGACACCCGAGACAAAATGGACAACGTCACGGTGACGGTGCTCCAAAATGGGGAGGCCTTCGACCAAATTGACGTGGACCGCAATGGCAAGTATTTCCTCGATGTGCCTATGCGCAGCGACTACATGATTGAATTCAGCGCGCCAGACATGGTGACCAAGCGGGTTCAAATCGACGGGGCGGCGGTGCCCCCGAGCGAGTTGAACGACGGATTCATCTTCGACTTGGACATGTCGCTCTTCGCGTACGTCGAGGGCTTTGACGAATCGTTGCTGGACACGCCCATCGGCATCGCCACGTTCAACGAGCGCAGCGCGAGGATTGAGTTTGACCTGAGCCACACCAACGACATGCGTCGAAAAGTGGCCAACGAATTGGACCGGGTGGCCAACCTGGAAGAGGATTTGGCGCGTGCCCGGATGCGGTACGACAACGCCATGGAAGACGGCGAGCGGGCCGAGGCCCGTGGCCGTTGGGAAGATGCGTACGACGAATACGAGAAGGCCTTGTCTTTCATCCCTGGCGACGAGGCGGCCACCGCTGGCATGGGGCGTGCGGAAGCGGCGTTGAACGCCGATGCCGAGGCTGAAGCTGCCGCCTTGGCGGAGGAACAGGCCGCGGCCCAGACGGCGGAACAAGCCGAAGCCGACGCCCGTGCCGCGGAAGAACAGGCTGCACGGGAGGCCGAGGCGGCCTCGAGGGCTGCGGAGGAAGAAGCTGCGCGCGCCGCGGACGCTGCCGCACGTGCAGAAGAAGCAGCGGGCCGGGCTGAGGAATCTCGCCGACAGGCCGAGGCCGATCGGGAGGCCCTCGCGGCCGAGGAAGCCGCCGCCGCGAGAGAAGCCGAGGAGGCCCGCGCGCAAGCCCGCGCCGCAGATGCGGCCGCGCAGGAGGCGGCGCAGCAGGAGATGGCTGCGGACGTGGAGGCGGCTGAGGATGCGCGCAAAGCCCGCGAACGCGCCTGGGAAGAAGAGCAAGCGGCACGGGATGCGGAGCGCCTTGCATGGCAGCAAGAGGCCAAGTCGCGTGCCCAAAATTGGTCGCAGCGCACCAGCAAGACCGAGGATGAGGCGGAGGCGTACTACCGCCAAGCCCTCCAGTCCGAGCGGCAGGCCGCAGCGGCGGAAGTCCAAGGCCAAAAGAACGAAGTGACGTCCCAAAGCGACCGCTGGCGCGCCGAGGCCGAGGGCCGGGCGGCCCAAGCCCGTCGTCAGTCGTCAACCCTGGACAACGGCGTGCGTCAGATCAACCCCAAGGACGTTCAGGACGCCTACCCCGGCCGCGAGCCTGAGCACCGCCAAGAACGCGCGGCGGTGTTGGAAGAGATAGAAGCGCTGAAGCGTGCGAACAACGCCTTGAGGTCGATGCGTTCAGAAGGCGGGCGCAACCGCGGGTTGGACGCCATGCTGGACTTGGACATGCAGGTGGCGGCGTCGAAGGAGCAGGGACAGGATTTGGCCTTGTCAAGCGAAGACCGGGACATTCCACAAGGGGTGCAGGAAACCAGCTACGACATCCAGAATGGCCTCGTCATCCAACGCACGGTCCGCATTGGCGATGTGGTGGAGCGGTACCGGAAGGTGGTGACCAAGACGGGGACGTATTACTTCCGCGGGGACAAGAGCATCACCAAGGACTTGTGGGAGATGAACACCAACCTCAGCTACGACTGATTGATGGGCTTGGCTCGACAAGCCATTTTGTACACGCTGGTGCTGCACGTGGTCGTGCTCGGCGCCATGGTGGCGGTGCCTGTCAGCGAGGGCGTCCCTCCGAGCGAGACCTACGCGGCGGTGGATTTCTTGGATCCTGACGATGTCGTGGAGCCGGCGCAGTCGTTTGAAGCGTCGTTTCAGGCGAAGCTGGCCCAACAGGTGGCCAACCTCAGGGCCAACGCCCAATCCGAGCTCAGTTCCGAGCGGCAAAACTCAGCTTCTGATGTGTCTCAGGCCGAGCTGGAGGCCCAAGTGGAGGCCGAGCTGAGGGCCGTGGAGGCGGCGGAATTTGAGCGCCTGGGCGCCCAAGAAAAGGACTTCGACACCGCCGGAGAGGCGGAGGTAAAGCGACAAGATGTGGGCCAAACCTTCGACGCTTGGGACGCTCAATACGACGGACTTGTCACGGTGCGCTACAACTTGGAAGGCCGTTCTGGCCGGGACTTGGATGTCCCAGGATACTTGTGCGAGGGGGCGGCCATGGTGGAGGTGGACATCGAAGTGTCCGCGTCAGGCGACGTGGTGGATGCAGCCTTGCGCCAAGGCAGTGTGGAGGATTGCTTCGGTCAGGCCGCGTTGCGCAGCGCCATGCTCGCCAAATTCAGCGCCTCCTCCAGCGCACCACGCCGCCAAAGAGGCACCCTGACGTACGTCTTCGTGGCGCAGTAAACCTGGCGTCACCTCCGCGTCCAGCGATCAGGCTTGGTCGATGTAGTCCTGCAGGTACTGGAACTTGGGGGCCAGGGCGCCTTCCAATGTGGTTTCCGTGGCGTTGGTGAGCATCTGGTCCCGGTCTCCTCCCACAAGCAATGGGATCACGTGGGCCATCATTTCCTTGCCAAACCCGTGGCTCGCGTCGCGCGGCAACTCGCAGGGGAGGTTGTCCACCGCCATGACGGTGATGCCCTTGGGGTCGTTGAAGGCGCACTCGGACTCGGTTGCTGGGTTGTATCCGTAAAGCGGGTCGGCGATGGTGCTGGGCCGCAGGGTGCACGCCACAGGTCCGTCGATGTCGCAGCTGACGTCGGCCACCACCTTGACGGCCCAATCCTCTGCTTTCATGTCGTCCCGCGTGAACAAGAATGGCGAGCCCTCCGCCCAGTAATGCCCGGCGATGTACATGTCGGCCACGCGGGCGTATGGGGCGAAGGTGCTTTTGAATCCGGTGGGGTCGGAGATGAACTCGTCCATGGAGAATGCCCCGCCGTCATTGCGCGCGTTGTAATCCTCCACGTCCAGTCGGGTGAACACAGCCTCGTGAAAGTCTTCGTTCAAGAAGGCGTTGGCATGCACTTCACGCAACCCCAGGGCCGTCAACAACTCGTGCGCCCCCATGCCCACACGGCCGCCTCCAGTGAGGACGATTTTCATGTTGGAGGGCAGGTCTGCGGATTTGGTGTGGGCAATCATGTCCTTCATGTCGCTGCAATCGATGGCGCGGGGCAGGGCGAAGGAGCCGTGTCGAAGTCCCCACGCGCGGATGCCGTTGTAGGCCCCGACGATGCCTGCCCAACGTCCGAATCCGATGACTCGACGTCCATTGGCGCGTTTGATCAGCTCGTAGTCGATAAGCTTGACGCGCTTGTGGACGATGGCTTTGAGGAGTTTGGCGTTGTAAGGCTGCAGCTTGTAGGTGTGGCTGAAGAAGAGGTAGGTGGTGTCCTTGATCAATTCGTCGTTGGGCACCTCTTTCACGCCGAGCAGCACGTCGCAGCCTTCTCCTTGAAGGGAGTTGACCACGTCAATGCCGGCCTCGCGGTACTCCTCGTCCTTGATTCGGCGCACGTCGCTGGACTCCACCACGAGCTCCACCTCGGGGTAGAGTCGCTTCAATTCAGCGCATTGATCTGGGGTCAGGGGCACGCGTTGGTCTGGCGGCACTTTGCCTTCGCGGACGATTCCAATCTTCATGACTCAAATGTACCGCAGGAGGGCCTCAGCGCGCGAGCATCAAGGTGCCTCTCTCGATGTGTGGATAGTCGATTTGGTCGAGGTAAGTCACTTCCCACAGGTAGATGCCGTCTGGGGCAAAATGGGTCCCGCTTTGGGATTGACCCAACCAGGGTTCCTCCGCGTCTTGGCTGGACCACACCAGCTCGCCCCATCGGTTCCAAATGCGCGCTTGGTAGCGGGCCACGCCACGGGCCACCGGCAGCCACACGTCGTTGAGCCCGTCTCCGTCCGGCGTGAAGGCGGTGGGGGCGTAGAAGAGGGTGCCGTTGACCACGACCTCTCCGATTGCGGTGGAGACACAACCCTCAGGGCTGACCACGGTCTGGATCAATTGAAAGGTCCCTCCGTTGTCGAACACGTATTGGCCATTTGCCGCGTTGAGGCTCCCGCCGTCGCTGCCGAAGTAGGTCACTGTGTTCACGCTGTCCACCAAGGATTCCAGGGTGACGACGGGGTTGGTGATGTCCACAATTTGAGGCGTGGCCAAGAACCCCACCGGCGGATTGGGGTGCACCACCACCAAGCTGTCGACGGCAAAGTCGATGGAGGCAGGGCAGTTGCCCGTGGATACAGCGGTGACCTCGACGCCGAAGGTGCCCGGCGTTTCAAACACATGCACAGGAGCGTCGGCGTCGCTGCTTTCTCCGTCGCTGAACGTCCACCCTTGGGCCACTTCATCGGGGTTGGCTTCGCTGGAGAACAGGACCGTCAACGGGGCGCACCCGCTCGGGGGGTAGACGCTGACGTCGAACGCCGACAAGTCCGGCGGCGTCTCGATGAACACCGAGTCGGTGACGGTGCCGGTGCACCCGATTTCATCCAAGGTGAGGGTCACGTCGTGCCAGCCGCCCGCATTGAACTGGATACCGGTAACGCCTAAGCCTGAAGCCATGGTGGGGTTGGCGCTTTCAAACGTCCAACTGTATTCAGCCCCAGCGTAGACGGCACCTCCCGCCACGAAGTCGAACGTGTTGTCGTCCAAACATTGGGACGCGGGTGGGTCGAAGTTGGGCACGGCTTCGTGCACGTCGAGGGTGTAATCGGCCGAACTCAACAGGCACTCGAGTCCCTCAAAGGTCACCTCCATCAAATACGTCCCGGCGTCCTCGAAGTCCGCACCTGGGATGAACGCCGTAGGACCGTCCATCGCGAAGCCGTTGGGGCCAGACCAGGTGTAGTTGGCCAGAGACTGCGCCAAGGGGTTGTTGGCGAATTGGGGCACTTCGAGCGCCACGTCGTCGCCCAGGCACGTCGTTCCTGTGGGCTCGATGGACACAGGGGGGCACACGCCGGTTTGGACTTCCAGCACGGTGACCTCCTCCACAGGACAGCCGTTCTCGTCCACCAAGGCGCTGGCGCCGTCGTTTGTCTGATCGTTTCCAGAGATGTTGCCTGCCCCGTAGATGTCCGCTTCCGCGGTCAGCGTGCCGTCGCATTGCAGGAGCATGCAGTCGTCGGTGAGGGCGACTTTGTATTTGTAGGCGACGCTGTCCATGCCCAACGGGTCGTTGTCCAGTTGTCCTCCTTGGGTGCCGTTGGCGCCCGACCCCATGCGTACGCGCACCATTTGGTCTGCCTCGATGAACTCGCCCGGATCGTCCCCGACGGCGTCGGTCATGTCCACCACCGCGTTGGGGGTCACCCACTCCAGGCTGCCTTCCACAAAGGTGGTGCGGATGTCCAGGGTGGTGGTGGCGTAAACGTCCACGGCGGCGTCGCTGCCCAGGTTTTTGCCGACGACGGTGTATTCCAAGATGTCGCCTGGCTCGGCCACGCCGCCGTTGAGGTCTTCAATGTAGACGGTGGCCCGGAGGTCGGGCTCGTACACGTCGATGACGGAAGTGACGACCTGCACGGTGATGGATTCACCTCCGGTGGTCACCCTGATTTCCGCTTCGGTGGCGTTGTTGGGCAAGAAGTCGTAGCCGCTGTTGTCAGGGACAAACACGCTGGCATCGTGGCCCAACGTGTTGTTGAATGCCGGCATGCGCCAAGGCGTCATGGCCCCTTCGTTCGAGTGGGTGCTGTTGAACGCGTTGGATTCGTCGTGGGTGGCGTCTGAGATGTATTCGAACCCGCTGCCGCCGTTGAACCCCAACCGATCGCCGCTTTCACCTCGGTCGCCGTCGTACGCCACCACGCCGAGCTCCAGATCGACGGGGCCAAGGGGAGGGGTGAGGAACCCAGAAATGGGCACGTCCACCGTGGAATTGTTTCCTCCACCGCTCATGGTGATCATGGCGAGGCCGTCGAACACCGTCAAGTTGCGCATGGATTCCAACGCATCCTCGTACACCACGACCAACACCCAGCCGCCCCACGACCCGTAGTCTTGGGTGGCCACGACGTTGGCGACGGTGTACCGCGCGTTGACGGGGTTGTTTTCCACCCAAGGCGTCACGTCGGCGAAGCAGCAATAGTTGTCGACCCCAGAAGCGTCAAACTCCCATTCCTGGTCGGCCAGGACGTCGAGGTATGGCTCGTTGTCGCTGGCCTTGATTTTCACTTGGTCGCGCAGGTTTTCGTTGGGCACACTGCCGTTGCCCAAACGACCCGCCCAATACAACCCAGCCCAGCTCACCTTGGCGCACACGCCCAAAGCCAAGCTGTCGGACGACGCGCACCACGTGTCGGGGTCGTTGTCCCCGTTGTAGTACTGCATGTCGTGGCTGTTGTTGTTGTCGGCGGGCCATCCGAAGGGCGTCGCGCTTTGGGCCGACACACACGACGACCCGGTGCCGCAAAACATGGTCGTGTTGGCCAAAAACTGAATACCCCCATTTTGCTGGGCTTGGAAGCGGATGTCAAAGTCGTCCACCACCTGGGCATGCCCCTGCGACGCGATCGCGGCGCATCCGCAGGCCAGGGCCCAACGGAGCCAGGACAAAAGTGGGTTGCTGATGCGAGACGCCAACATGTCCCAAAGGTCGGGCAACAGGCATGCCGGGATGGGAATCGGATGTACTTTCGTCGCTCGCCCTTTTGTGGGCGGTTCTTTGAAAAATGGGGCCGATTTTGGATTTGACAGCAAGATGACCAGATCGGGGAAGCATGTCGAGCTCTTGGAGATGTCGCTCGTTAATCTCAAATCTTCAGTCAGAAATGACAACACTTCCTACGCGCTCGCGGCCTAATCGACCAAGTCGGTTTGCCTAATTCCAGCCATCAGATGGCGGAACGAGCTGTCCAGTGGCGACGTACGGACCCTTTCGTCGTTACAACGGGCATCAGGTAAATGGGACTAGCTAACGGTGGGTCCGACACCCGGCGCGAATTTCACTGGACTACGCTGTGTGGTGGGCTGCTCGTGGTCAGCCCTCAGCCGACAATCAATCGCGAGATAAACATGTAGAAACTTCGGTGTGGCCTTGTTTGGACGGGGGTTCGACTCCCCCCGGCTCCACCCAAAGGGATTTTTTGAGCAATTTCCCTTGTTCTCCAGCGAACACTCCCTCGCAATCGCTGTCCAGGAGCAGGCTGTAGCGGAGCACCTCGTCCAGGCGGGGTGTTCGACATTGGTTTCCGTCAAAACTGACGCCTTCTGGGAAGATGGCCCGGATGGCCAATTGGATGGATTTTGTATCTCCTTGATTGACAATGTTTCCGAGGTTGTTTAGGAGGTTGAATCGGTGTTCGACAATTGCGATTTTGTCCCTTTGGCTATCGGCGGAATCGCGTTTGGCGTCGTGGGCCTGTCGAAGTGCCTTTTTGTAGCGCCTTGACATGGCCTTGTAGCTCTCCAAGTCGATGCTCTCATCGGCGAGCAAGTCTTGGAGTTTGGCCAATCTGGCTTCGTGCTTTTTGATTGCGGCTGAAGCCAGGCGCTTGGATTGGATGCGTTTCTTTTTGTCTTCCCCAAGGAGGGCTTCCAGGGTGGCTTCGTAGAGTGCGTGGGTGCTCTTCTTGAATTTGAACTGACTCAACACAAGGGCCATGTGCTCGTTGGCCGTGGCGGCCCGATGTCGTTCTTTTCTGCAATGGTTGCAGTGGTAATACGCATGTCGCTTGCCCGATTTGCTGCGGGAGCGGCTGCCGGTCAAATTCTTGCTGCATTTGGAGCATGACATCACCCCACGCAGGGGCATGTCGTCGTCCAATTGCGTGTATGTCCTGACTTGAGGTCCGGTCTTTCGCTTGGACAAGAGGGCTTGCACGCGGTTGAACAGAGGTTCAGAGACAATGCCTTTGTGTTTTCCGTCAATCAGCATTTCGGGTTCATCGTCTTCAGCGGGCACCAGAATCTTGCCGCAGTACACGGGGTTTCGAAGCATTTTGGAGATGCCGTTGCGGCTGAGCTTGAGTCCCAGGTCGTTCGCTTCGTGAATCAGCTGCGATTGAGGCACACCAGCGGCGGCCAGTTCAAAGACATGCTTGACGGCTTTGGCGGCTTCTTTATCCGGGACAATGATCGGCTTGTTCAGGACGTCACGGCTGTTTCGGTATCCGCGTGGTGCCATGCGACACCACCTTCCGTCTTTGAGGGCTGCGCGCATGCCTCCACGGATTTTCATGGACCTCCTGTCGTTGTCAATTTCGGGGATGGCCAAGTAGAGGGCCAGCATGGCCTTCGACTCGGGGATGGACAGGTCGATGGGCTGTTCAATGGCGCGCACTTCGATGCCCATTTCGTGGAGCTTGCGAAGCTCGATGAGGGCGTCGGTCAGGTTTCTGCTGAAACGGTCCCAAGAGGTGACCAGAAGAAGGTTGACGTCACGTCGATGTTTCTTCAGGTAGGCCATCATTTTTGACCATTCTGGACGGTTGAAGTCTTTGGCGCTGTGGTCTTCGCGGAACAAAGTGGAGACCAAAAAGCCTTCACGCGAGCAATAAGCCCTCAAGGCTTCCTCTTGAATGTCCAGAGAGTATCCCTTTGCCTGCTCGTCACTGCTGACACGGGCCATCAGAACGGCCGACCTCGGCCCGCTCCATGCAGTGGATCGTGAGGGTTGCCATGAGTTGAATCCAGTCCCGGAGCGCGCGGACTTCCTTTTCGGTGTACGTTTCGCCATGGTCACTTAGAATTTTTGTGCATTGTTGAATTGAAATCAATGGGAATTAAGACGTCCAGTCTCCCCGTGTTTCGGTGGCAACCGGCTGAAATTAGGTGGCCTGAGATCTTCAGTGCCTTCATCATCAAAGTCGGTGTTTGGTGGTGTGTGACGCAAAAACGACGTGCCCGTTCTGAGTCTTGAGGGTCAGGTCTTCATAACCATGTCGGGTGAGGAGTTCTTCCAGACGATGGCCTCGGGTTGCGTTGAGGTTACGCCCAACCTCCAAGTTGTTTGGTGTGCCTTGCGGGTCAAGCAGGATGCGGACTTGGTTGACATCGTCGCTTCGCATGGTCCCCAAGGCGAGTCCTTCTTTTTCCGTCATGGGAATGGGCGTGATTGGACATGGGTTCCACATGAGAGTGTCCGGGAGAAGCGACCGCAAGTCGACCGACAAGTGTGGTCGGTTGGAGGGTGTTGCCGGGGCGTAAGGCCTTCCAATGCGCAAGTCGCCATTGGGGTGGATGTGAAGCATGAATTCCCAGCCCGTCCACAAGGTCTCCACGACCCAAGTCTGCCACTTGGTCCAATGGGTTGGAATGGCAGTGGTGGCAAGGTGTTGTTCCTGGAAGAGGATGGATGCTGCTGTCACTTCGGGGTCAGATTGAACGGTCTCGAAGTCAATCGGGGCGGAGATGGCTGCGGCCACTTGATCTTGGCACTGTTGCGACATTCCGAAATCAGACATCAGCTCCATCAGC
>CALKFF010000047.1 GCA_938084585.1 uncultured Flavobacteriales bacterium | reverse complement strand
CGGGCAGTGGTTGCACATGAACACCACCACAGTGGGGCCTCCCGCGAAGACGCCGTCGGAGGTGACTGTGGTGCCGGTGACCGCGTCGGTCAAGGCGAAGGCTGGAGCTTGAAAGCCCAAGGGGATGTCGGTGGTAGGGGTGCGGGCCATTCAGCGGGAGGTTGTGCGCCAGTAAAGGCCCCAAGACGTGAGGAACACGCCGAGACCCAGGAGCAGATGAATCGGTTGGGCCCATGCCGGGAACGCGCCGTAGGCAAACAACAGTCCCGTGACGAGCTGACCGACAAGCAGCAGCGCGACCACATTGCGGGCGCGCAGGACATGCTTTTGGCCGAAGGGGCCCATGCGCCAAATCCAAAACGCGTGCGCTGCCAACACCACCCAGTAGCCCGAGCGATGAACGAGGTACAGCACGTGGCTTTCGGCGAGGGACGTCGCGAGGTCAGGTCGACCAAGACCTTGTTTGAGCAGCAGGTCGACGACCTCGCGGACCTCGGTGCCCGTGAGGATTTGGGCCAAGGTCACGGCAAGGGCAAGAGCCAAGCCCCAGCGCGCTGAGCGATGCCAGCGAACCGTGAGGCTGCGGAGGCGTTGGATGATCACGCTGTCGATGCACAGGATCGCCAGCGCGCCAAGCATGTGAATTGTGATGCTGTGCGGGATGAGGTTGCCGTCAACGACAAGCTTGCCGAGCCACGCCACAAAGCCGAGGGCGAGCACACCGAGCAAAGCAAGCAGGGTGGTGCGCAAGTCCCGAGACCACGCCGCCGCCAAAAGCAGGAGAAGCGCGGGGATGCCCGCGAGGGCGCCGAGGCATCGGTTGATGAATTCAATCCACGTGTGGGCGGCGTTGAAGGTGGCGTAGTCGTGTTTGAGGTAAGGTTGCCATTGACCCCGGGCGCGTTCCACGTCGAAGTCGCGGGCCACGAAGGCGGATTGGGCAACCCACAAGGTGTCGTTGTTGACGAGCATGCGGCCCTCGTCGTAATGCGCACCAGGCGTCCACGTCACCTGCGAGGCTTCGGTGGGAGGCACAAGCAGCCCAAAGCACTTGGGCCAGTCTGGACAACCCATGCCACTTCCAGTCATGCGCACCACGCTGCCTGCCAAGACCACGAGGAAGGCCAGCCAAAACGAGGCGCGTGCCAGCGGAAGCCGCGCTCCAATCATGGGCGCACGTCCACTTGGCCGTAACGCGTCACCTCCATTCGGTGAACGGGATACATGCCGTCGCCGATGGCCGTGACTTTGGCCACCAACGCTTCCGCGTCCACCACCTCGGCATCGTACTCGACGGTCGCCACATTCAAAGCCCGGTCTTTTTCAAAGTCGATGATGGCCGATGCCACGCCTGGCACTTCCAACAGTTCTTTGCGCACTTTGGCCACACATCCAATCTCGCACATCATGCCTTCCACGGACATTTGGGCCACCGTTTTGTCAACGGTGCCCTCCAATCGGGTTTCGGTGTACACCGTGTCGACCGCGGAGGGTTTGTCGCCACCGCAAGCCGCCAAAAAAAACGCAGCAAACAAGGCCAAAAGAGAAGGGAAACGCATGGTTCAAAGATAGATGGCGTGCCACGTGCACCCATGCGTCTTGTGGTAATTTTGCATCCTCATGCGGACCTCCAATGCAGCCATGGGCATGGCCCTGCTCGTTCTTGGTTTCATTTGGGGCAGTTCGTTCATCTTGATGAAACTCGCCCTGTTTGACACGCAAGGCGATCCCCTCTTTCCCGCTTTGGATGTGGCGATGGGCCGCATTGCCATTGCAGGTTTGGCCCTTTTGCCCGTGGCCTGGATTCACCGGAAGCACCTCACGCGCACCTCGCTTCCTTGGCTTCTTCTCGTGGGTGGGGTGGGCAACTTGCTGCCCGCCTATTTCTTCACCACAGCCCAAACGCTCATCCCTTCCTCCGTCGCCGGCATGCTCAATGCCCTGACGCCCATGTTCACGTTTGTGGCTGGGGTGGCGCTCTTCGGCACACGTATCAAGCGACTGCAAGTGTGGGGGTTGGTCGTGGGCCTGATTGGCGCGGCAATTCTGGCCTTCCAACCCGGCATGGGGACGTCGTTGGAGCCAGGCATGGTTTGGGGTGCGGGGCGGGTGGTGCTCGCCACGGCGTGCTATGGACTCAGCGTCAACCTGATTCGCAACAAGCTCGGTCACGTGCCCGCCGCGGCGGTGGCCGCATTGTCGCTCGGTCTTATGAGTTTGCCTGCACTGGCTGTGGCCCTTGCCGGTCCGGGACTGTCCTTGGCCGCGACCCATCCCGACGGGCCCCGAGGATTGATCGCCGTGACCGTCCTCGCCGTGGTCGGAACCGGCCTGGCCTTGATCGCCTTCAACCGCATCATCCAAAAAACCAACGCCCTCTTTGCCAGCACCGTCACCTACATCATTCCGCTGTTCGCAACGATGTGGGGTTGGTTGGACAACGAGCCGTTGACCCTTCTTCACCTCCTTGGTGGGGTGGTGGTGTTGGTCGGGGTTTGGCTGGTGAGCCGCGGGGGGAAATAGGTTTGGGCTTTTCGGACTTTCCCACTATCTTTGCCGCCCCTTTGTGGGAAAAAATCAATACTCATGTATGCAATCGTAGAGATCGCAGGGCACCAGTACAAGGTAGAGAAAGACCAGCAGGTATTT
>CALKFF010000046.1 GCA_938084585.1 uncultured Flavobacteriales bacterium | reverse complement strand
TTGGGATTTGGAAGTCGCTTTTTATCGCGCAGCACCCCGCAGACCATCGACGACAACCTGTTCGTGTCTGAACTCGCAGGCATCCCCAGCGCCAACATCGTCGATTACCGGATGAACGTCCGTCCCATGGGCTACGGGCCTTTCCACCACACCCACGCGGACAACATGGACATCATCGACCGCCAAACCCTCGACGAGGTCGGCACCACTGTGCTTTCCGTGGTCTACAATCCGTGATCAAATGATTCACGGCATGCTGTCAGAAACCGTCTGACGGCCCCTCCCTGCGCCTGTTGGACTCAAGTACCTTGGATGCCATGCGCCAAGGTCTGTTTCTGTCGTGGATTGCCCTCTCCCTGATGGCCTTGCCCCTGGACACATGGGGCAATTCCCTGGACCTGGAGCGCGCAGACAGCCTTCGGCAATCGGGCAAGATGGTTCAAGCCCTGACCTTGTACCGGAGGCTGGCGACAGAAACGTTGACCGGCTGCGACTTCGCGAGGATTGAGGCCGGAATGGGGCACATCCAATGGAATGCAGGCAACGCCTCAGAAGCGCGTCCCCACCTCATGGCTGCCTCTGCGCAATGTGGCACATGTCCGACGGCTGTGCGGACCTCTTTGGTGTTGGGCATTGCCCACCACTTGCTCTCCAGCGGTTGGACGTCTGATGCGATCGACCTGCTCGAGCAAGAACTGGAATGGGGACCCCATGCCACAGCAGTGAACGATGTTCACCTCTCCCTCGCCAAGTTGCATTTTGCAGAAGGGCATTGGCAGCGGACGTGGGACATGGCCTCGCAAGCCCAAGGCCCGGCAGCGGCTGGGATTGCGTTGCAAGCGGGGGCCATGCTGGGCAAAGCCTTGGCCGAATTGCCTTTGGACGAGTTCATCCGCCAGGCCAAACCCTCCCAGCGCGGCGTGGTCACTGACGAGTTGAACCACCTGCGCACCTTGCTGACCGGGGAAGGCCGTCACGCCGAGGCCTTGGCGTTGTCGCGCAAAATCAACTCCCTCACCGACCCCATCGCGGACCCCACGGCTTGGACCTTGTCACAGCTCAACGTGGCCAGGTCCGCCGAACTGGCCAACAAACCCCTTGAAGCGTTGTTGGCCTTTCACGAGGCGGGACGGACGGCCGAGCAATTGGACGACCTTGGCCTGCGGGCACGCGTGGCGCGAACCCAAGCGCAATTCGAGGAGTCGCGCGGCGCCACGGCCTCAGCCTTGCGGCACTTGAGTTTGGCCGACAGCCTCACCTTGGCCATGCTGAACGCCACCAAGGCGTCCAAGGAAGCCAAGACCTTCGAAACCCATGCCGTCCTCCCCCAAGACCCCTTTGAACTGGCGGCGGCCGAGGCCATGGCCTCCAGCACCAACCCAGGCGCGTGGCCCTTTGCCTGCGCACTCATCCTGCTGGGGCTTTTGGCCGCGGGCATGCGGGCGAACGAACTGAAGCGCACCTTGCGCCGCGAGCGTGTCCGCTCCCTTCGAATGCAGCGGATGATCCAACCCCAAGACGCCTTGAATGGCGCCGTCTCGGCGGACCTGGCCGTGAATGCAGAGGGTGGAGTGGAGGAAATCCTGACACGGCCCAACCGATTGGACTTCGAGGACATCATCGCGTCCTTGGAAATGGACCACGGCACAGACGTGGAATGGGAATTGCAGGGCAACGCTGAAGGGCAGTCCGCGCCTGAAGGGCTGCTTTCCCTGCTCTCCGTCACCGTGAAGCGCTTGCTGGCCCACAAACCCAAAGACGCGTCCATTCAAGGGGTCATCCGCAACGATTGGCACGGCATCCACGTGGAATTGGACGGCCCAGATTCACCCTCCACTCAGGAGCTTCAGCGCATGTTCGCGGGAGGGGAGCACAGCACGACTTGGAACCCCGTTCTGGTCCAGATTGAAAAGTTGGCCGGCCGGTTCACGGTCGAGAAGAAAGCCACGGGCGAGTTGGCGCTGACGTTCCTCCTCCCCCACACGGAGGATCAGCGCTCTCCAGCGAACTGATCGAGGAAACGGCGGTCGTTCTCGAAGAAGTGGCGCAGGTCACCAATTTGGTAGCGCAGCATGGTGATGCGTTCGATGCCCATGCCAAAGGCGAAACCGCTGTACACGTTGGGGTCGATGCCATTGGCCTCCAGCACGTTGGGGTCAACCATGCCGCAGCCCAGGATCTCGAGCCACCCCGTGCCTTTGGTGATGCGCTTGTCCACCTCGGTTTTCAAACCCCAGTAGACGTCCACCTCCGCGCTGGGCTCAGTGAATGGGAAGTACGAAGGACGCAGGCGGATGTCGGTGTCTGGCCCGAAGAAGCAGCGCGCGAAATGCAGCAGGGTTTGCTTCAAATCGGCGAACGAGACGTCCTTGTCGATGTAGAGGCCTTCGATTTGGTGGAACATGCAGTGCGCGCGGGCCGAAATCGCTTCGTTGCGGAACACACGTCCTGGCATGATCAACCGCATGGGCGGCTCGCGCTTTTCCATCTCACGCACCTGGACAGAGCTGGTGTGCGTGCGCAACAACACGTCGGGATTCCGTTCCACGAAGAACGTGTCCTGCATGTCGCGGGCCGGGTGCTCAGGCGGGAAGTTGAGGCCGCTGAACACGTGCCAATCGTCTTCGATTTCTGGACCTTCCGCCACGGCAAATCCCATGTTCTGGAAGATGTCGACGATTTCCCGGCGGACGACTTGCAGGGGGTGGTGGGTGCCCAGAGGCACACCTCCGGAGGGGCGGGTGGCGTCGAGGCCGGAAGCCTTGACTTTGGATGAACCGTCTGTCGACGCAGCTTTCACCTTGTCCTCGACGGCCTCCTTCAGCGCGTTGAGCATCGGGCCCAGCTCTCGCTTTTGGTCCCCCGGCACCTCCTTGAAGGCGGCCATGAGGTCCTTCATTTTGCCCTTTCGGCCCAGATAGGCGACGCGAAACGCCTCCACCTCATCCGCGCCAGAAAACTCTGCCGCGGCCACTTCAGCCATCAACTGCCCAATGCGGTCCTTCATGGAATCCTCAGTTCAAACGCTTCATGCTCATCACCACATCTTCCACAGGGCGGTCGCCTCGGCGGCGGTCCGTTTCCACAGCGGCGATGCTGTCGATGATGCTCAACCCTTCCACGACGTACCCAAAGACGGTGTACTGCATGTCCAAGAAGGGCGTGCCACCCAACCGTTGATATGCCTCGCGGGATTCCGCGGAGTAAACGAACTGGCCGTTCTCCACGTTTTGCAATCCGTTGCCGTACTCGTTGGCGAAGTTGGCGATGCGACCCTCGATGCCGGACATCTCCACCTCGCTGAACGGACGACCTTGCACCAAGTAAAACTGGCTTCCGGAACTGCGCTTTTCAGGATTCATGTTGTCGCCCTGACGTGCCGCCGCGAGCGCCCCCTTGATGTGCAAGTGGTCGGGGCGAATTTCTGCTTCGATGGTGTAGCCAGGGCCTCCGCTTCCAAGTCGTGCGTTTTCAGAGGCACCCTTGCTTTGGGGGTCGCCTCCTTGCACCATGAACTCCTTGATGACACGGTGGAACAACAGGCTGTCGTAAAACCCTTCTTCCACCAACTTGACAAAGTTGTCGCGGTGTTGCGGGGTGGAATCGCTCAATTGCACGACCATGGGACCAAACCGGGTGTCGATTTGCACCTTCACGGGAGCCGTGGGCACCTCTTGGCTGGTTGCCGCAGAATCGCAGCCGGACGCCGACATGAACAACAGGGCCACCGCAGTCAACAACGTCGCGGTGAAGAAGGTGGAAGTGGACAAACGCATTTGTGCTTTTTTCATCATCTTTGAGGTCTGACGGACAAAGTTAGACCCTGCCCTGACAAGAAGAAGACCATGATTCGCATTTTCTCCACCGCCCTCGCTGCCGCTTCCATCCTCCTCACGGCCGGATGCTATGAAATGGATGAAACCATCGCCAACGTGTACGTGGTGCGCATGGAAGGGGGAGAAGAAGTGCCCGTGTCCGACGCCTCGGTCCGGTTGTTTGCGTTGGGGTCCTTGGACGAAGATTTCGTGGGTGAGCCCCGCTTCGACACCACTCAGGTGACGACCAACGAAGGGTTCACTTCCTTCAACTTCTCCCCATACTACGTGGCAGGACAAGCTGGGTTTGCGGTGCTCGACGTGGAATGCACCAAGGGTGCGTTGAGCGGCACCGGCCTCATCAAGATTGAAGAAATGATGACCAACGAAACCACGGTCATCATGGAGTGACCTCGGTCAGTCCATTCCCTTGTTCTCCTCCACCTCCCTTCCGATCCACGCTGCGAAGTAGTCCAACAGGGCCCTTTTCATCATGGTCTCTTGCTCCGCCGGGCTCAGCGCTGGCAAAGGATCGCCCGCGGTGAAATGAGGCCATCCGTCCTCGTCCTCTCCCTCGCGCACGTAGTGGCCCAATGGCTCCAGCAACGTGCACACGCCCACGTGCATCAGGTCCATCTTCTCGTCCTTCTTGTACCTGCGTGCGCCCTGGCCTGCTTCCTGCAACCCCACGGCGAACACCATGGTGGTCACATCCGGCTCTTCTCCGAAGCGGTCCGTCATTTTAGCGACCAGCGTGTTCCAGTCTTTTTCGAATGCGTAATCCATGGGCGTTGCAAAGGTTGCCAAAGGGGTACAAAAAAAGCCACGTTTGACCGTGGCTTTCTGTCGGGATGACTGGACTTGAACCAGCGACCACACGTCCCCCAGACGCGTACTCTACCAACTGAGCTACATCCCGATGGAGGGGTGCAAATGTAGGCGTTTTTCTCCCACTGAAAAAAGGGCTTGACAAAGTAGATTTGCAGAAGGCCATTTGGCCGGAATCAACCGCATCTCATGAAAATTTCTGCCAGCTGGCTCCGAGAGTTGTTCCCACACGACGTGGATGTCCAACAAGCCGCCCAAGTCTTGACCGCCACCGGGTTGGAAGTGGAAGGTGTGGACCACGTCGAAGCCGTTCCAGGCGGGTTGCGCGGTGTGGTTGTCGGCCACGTCACAGAAGTGGTGCAACACCCCAACGCCGACCGCCTGCGCATTTGCACGGTGGACGTCGGGCACGAGGACGGTCCCTTGAGCATCGTGTGTGGCGCGTCCAACGTCGCCGAAGGCCAAAAAGTGCCTGTGGCCACTGTCGGCACAACCCTCCATCCCACAGGCGGTGAACCATTCAAAATCAAAAAAGGCAAGATCCGTGGCGAAGTGTCCTTGGGCATGATTTGCGCCGAAGACGAGTTGGGCCTTGGCTCAGGCCACGACGGCATCATGGTGTTGGCCCAAGACGCCCCCGTGGGGGCAGACATGGCCCAAGTGGTGGGCCTCGAAGGAGACGACGTCATCGAAATCGGACTGACCCCCAACCGAAACGACGCCATGGGCCATTGGGGCGTGGCCCGGGACCTCCGGGCCGGGTTGCTGCACGGCACCGTGGAAGGCATCGGCCCCATGTCCACTGACGACCTGGTGTTGCCTGCTTGCAGCGATTTGAATGCCGCCTTGAAGGAATCCACGTCCGTGTCGTTGTCCGTAGAGGCGGCCGAAGACTGCCCCCACTACCTGGCCGTGGAACTGCACAACGTCCAGGTGGGCCCCAGCCCAGACTGGGCCCAAAAGCGGTTGCGCGCCATTGGCGTCCAACCCTTGAACAACGTGGTGGACGCGACCAATTTGGTGCTGCACGAATTCGGCAACCCCTTGCATGCCTTTGACCTCGAGAAGATTGGAGGAGGCCAAATCGTCGTCCGCAAGGCCACCCAAGGCGAGCCCTTCACCACCCTCGACGGCGAACGCCGCGAGCTCGACGGCAAAGATCTCGTCATCGCCGACGCTGCAGAACCCATGTGCCTGGCCGGTGTCTACGGCGGCTTGGACAGCGGGGTGTCAGAAGGCACGACCAAAGTGATCCTCGAAGCGGCCTGGTTCAACCCTGTGACCGTGCGCAAGAGCGCCAAGCGCCACACGCTGAGCACCGACGCGAGCTTCCGGTTTGAGCGCGGCGTCGACCCCAACACAGTGCGCTTGGCTGCGGAACGTTGCGCCCAACTCTTGACGGAATGGGCCGGGGCGAAGGTGGTCGCCGCCACAGAACACGTGGGCACGGCGACCGTCCAAGACGCGCAGGTCGACCTTGATTTGGGTTGGCTCGGGCGCTTTTTGGGCACCGACATCGCAGAAAACCGGTTAAAGTCCATTCTGGATGCGCTGGACATCGCAGTCACCAAAGAACAAGGCGCGACATGGACCCTCACGGTTCCCGCGTACCGCAGCGACGTGACCCGCCCGGCGGACGTGGCGGAAGAGATTTTGCGCATCCACGGCTTCGACCACGTTCCGTTGCCGACCCGCATGACGGGGACGTTGGAGGTGCCCGCCAAGCCCAACCGCGAAGACGTGTTGTTTGGGTGGCGCGAGCTGTTGGTCAGCCAAGGGTTCACAGAAATCATGTCCAACTCCTTGACCAAGGTCAAGTACGCCGAGGTCGTCAAGGACCGCGACTTGGACCCTGACGCGTCGGTCCACATGCTCAACCCTTTGAGCTCCGACTTGGGGGCCATGCGCCAAAGCCTGCTGTTCCAAGGCCTCGAAGCCGTGGCACGCAACAGCAAGCACAAGCAACCCGACCTGCGCTTGTTCGAATTTGGTCGGACCTACACCCAGCGGGACGTGACCGACGAAGACGGCACCTTGCGCAAGGCGTACGACGAGAAGGAACACCTCAGCCTGTGGGTGACCGGGCGGGACAAGCCCGAAACCTGGAATGCGCCCAAAGGCAAGGACGGACAGGCCGACATGTTCACGCTGAAGCATGCCGTGGAGTCGTTGCTGGCGAAGGTGGGCTTGAACGTCTTCTCCGAAGCCGAAGTGGACACAGACGGACTATTGGCGGAAGGCATCGTGCTTCGGCACGCGAACGGCCAAGAGGTCGGACGCTGGGGCCTGGTCCAACCCTCTGTGGCCCGGGCCTGCGAGGTGGATGTGCCCGTGTTTTGGGCCGACTTCGACGTTGCCAAATTGTGGAAGGCGGTGAAGAAACGCCGCGTGAAGGCACACGACCTGGCGCGGTTCCCCGCCGTGCGTCGGGATTTGGCCTTGGTGGTGTCCAAGTCTGTGGCTTACGAAACCCTCAAAGTGGCGGCGGAAAAGGCCGAGCGCAAACTGCTCAAAGGCGTCGAGTTGTTCGACGTCTACGAGGGCAAGGGGCTCGAAGAAGGCGAGAAGAGCTACGCCATGGCGTTCACCTTGCAGAACCCTGACGCCACGCTGAACGACAAGCAAATTGATTCTGCGATGTCTCGCATCTTGAAAGCCCTTGAATCGGCTGGCGCTCGCCTGCGTTGATTTTTGACCATGGCGAAGACACGACCCATTCTGACACCTCCCGTGCAGGTGTCTCACCTCTACTACAGGCTGACACGCGTGCTGGTCTGGAGCGGCATCACCCGGTACTTCCGCATCCGCGGCCTCGACGGATTCGACACCCTGCCCAAGCCAGGCACGCCGGCCATCTTCATCAGCAACCACCAAAACGGCATGATGGACCCCATGCCCATCTGCGCCTTCATCCCGCAACAAATGCACTATTTGACGCGGGCCGACGTGTTTTGGAACCCCGTGTTCAGGCACTTGCTGTACGGCTACAACCAAATGCCGGTGTACCGTCAGCGCGACCGACTGACGGACTTGCGCCACCGCAACGACATCATCTTTGACGTGTGCGTGGACCGCATGGAGGCAGGCGCTGCGATGGCCCTTTTTCCCGAGGGCAACCACAACCCCTTCCCCTCCCTTCGCTCCCTGAAGGGCGGGTTGGCAGAAATGCTGGCCCGTGGGGCACGCAAGCACGACAGCCTTCGCGACATCCAACTGATCCCCATCGGGTTGGATTACGAGCACTACGCCGATTGGCGCCGACAGCTGCGCGTGCGGGCCGGGGAGCCCATCCCCTACGCGGATTGTCTGAATGACGATGGCACCATGGACAAAGCGACTTTCCACGAACGGGTGGAAAAGGCCATGAAGAAGGTCATGGTGGACATCCAACCGGCAGAGGCCCAACACGTGTTCCACGACGGGTTGCGCGCCAAGCGCACGACAGAACGCGACGCCCAAGAATGGGCATCCATCCCCGCCACGCTCGAAGGGTGGCGCAAGCGATGGGAAGAAGACCCTGCTTGGGCCACGCGCGTGACCGAAGCGCATCAAGCCTGGCAAAATGCCCACCAAGCCCATCCAGCCCCGGGACGCCCTGAAGCCTGGGGTCAGGGACCTGAAGACGTCCGTGTGCGCCGTGCATGGGTGCGGGTGATGGACCCCTTCGCCCGCCTCGCCCAACTGCCCACTTGGCCCATTGCCGCGTTGATTCGGCAGCGGGTGAAGAAGAAAGTGCGCAAGCTGGAATTTGTCTCCACCATGCGCATGGGCTTTGCAATGGTGTTGTTCCCCATTGTGTGGTTGATCGAATCGGCGGTGGCCGGCGCCTCGGTCCCAGACGGATGGGGTGTGGTGGCCGCGGCGGGCATGTGGGTTTGGGGGAACGTGGGCTCCCGGCTGTTCGGCCGGTTCAACGACGCCATGCACACTTTGCGAGACGCAGAGGACGGCCACGCGTTTTGGCACGACGCCAAACACAGCGCCGTTCGCGACGCGTGGAAGAACTACCTCGATGCGCTGAAATGAGCGGAAATCCGCGGAAGGTGTTGCATCTTCGTGAAGAACCACGCTTCACATGCCGTTAACTCCAGCACAACATAGCCCTGACGAACTTCGGGCCATGGGCAAGCAACGCATCCTCCTCGTCGACGATGAACCGGACATCCTGGAATTCATCGAATACAATTTGGTGAAAGAAGGCTACGACGTCCACACCGCCGGCAACGGTCGGGTCGGCGTGGAGATGGCCAAGAAGTTGTTGCCCGATCTGGTGCTTTTGGACGTGATGATGCCCGAGATGGATGGGATGGAGGCGTGTGCGGAAATCCGTGAGCATGGCCCATTGGCCCAAACCGTGGTGGCCTTCCTGACCGCCCGGGGCGAAGACTACAGCCAAATCGCGGGCTTTGAAGCTGGGGCCGACGACTACATCTTGAAGCCCATCAAGCCCAAGGTCTTGGTGTCGCGTGTCCAAGCCTTGCTTCGCCGGAAGAAAAACTCCGGATACGTGGGAGGCAGCTACGACGGCACGGGCCTCATGATCGACCCTGAACGCTATGTGGTGATGCACCAGGGCCAAGAATTGAATTTGCCCAAGAAGGAATTTGAGTTGTTGAGCCTCTTGGCCTCCCAGCCAGGCAAGGTGTTCAGCCGCGAGAAGATCCTCGCCAGCGTCTGGGGGACCGACGTGGTGGTGGGCGACCGGACCATCGACGTGCACATTCGCAAGCTTCGGGAAAAACTCGGGGACGAATACTTCAAGACGGTCAAGGGCGTCGGGTACAAATTCGTCGGCTGATGGCCGGCATGACCCCAAGGGCGGTGGCCGTGCAGGCGGCCGTGACTGCAGGCCTGACCTCGTTGGCCGCGACGGCGCTGGCCACCCAATTCGCTTCGGGCAAAGTGCACTTCGCCATGTCCTTGGCGTCAGGCGCAGTGGTCGGGGCGGTGTGCTTTCTTTTGGTCTACAGGCAGCTCGGACTGTACATCCAAGACCGGGTGCGCATCATCTACAAGACCATCCGGCGCTTGAAGGGATCCACCAGCCACGTGCACTTGGACATGGGGCAGGACATTGTCGAGCAGGTCAACCGCGATGTGATGACCTGGGCCGACAGCCAAATCGAAGAAATCACCACGCTGAGGGAAGCGGACACCTTCCGAAAAGAGTTCATCGGAAACCTCGCCCACGAGCTGAAGACCCCGATTTTCAACATCCAGGGATTCATCCTGACCTTGCTCGAAGGCGGGTTGAACGACCCAGAGATCAACCGCAAGTTCCTGCTCAAGGCCGCGAAGAACGTCGACAGGATGGCGGGCTTGCTGGAAGATTTGGACGTCATCACCAAGATGGAATCGGGCACGCTGGACATCGAGTTGGTGCCCTTCGATTTGCTGGAAATCATCCGCGAAACGATGGAGAGCCTCGAGCCCAAGGCGAGGCGGAGCGAGATTGACTTGAGGCTGAAAAAGGGGTTTGACGCGTCCCAAATCATGGTGAAAGGGGACTCGGCTAAGATCGTCCAAGTCCTCACCAACCTCATCGTCAACTCGATCAACTACGGCTCGGAGGAAGGGCACACGGAGATCCGGTACTACGATGCGGACGACGCGATTTTGGTGGAAGTGGCCGACAACGGCATCGGCATCAACGAGAGTCACCTCGCCCGGGTGTTTGAACGGTTTTACCGCGTGGACAAATCTCGCAGCCGGCACGCAGGAGGTTCAGGGCTGGGGCTGGCCATTGTCAAGCACATCCTGGAATCCCACGGCCAAACCATCAGCGTACGCAGCACCGAGGGCGAAGGGTCAACCTTCAGCTTCACGCTGGAGAAGGCCTGACC
Organism: uncultured Flavobacteriales bacterium; assembly: GCA_938084585.1. Taxonomy (GTDB): domain Bacteria; phylum Bacteroidota; class Bacteroidia; order Flavobacteriales_D; family Sanyastnellaceae; genus UBA11663. The sequence goes on along the minus strand of CALKFF010000046.1, from coordinate 47,322 downwards.
CGGCCCCATTCACAAACGGATTTCCCCGCTTTTCGTCCCCCACCGTCGTGGGCCCGCCGTGACCTGGCCACACCACCATGGATTCAGGCAGGGTGAAGATTTGGGCTTCGATGCTCTGGGCCAGGGACGCGGCATTGCATCCTGGCAAGTCCGTCCGTCCCACGCTGCCACGAAACAACACATCCCCGCCCAACGTCCACCCTCCGCGGTGGCACACGAACGCCACGTGGCCAGGGGCGTGGCCCGGCACAAAACGCACCTCCAACTCCACTTGCCCACATGCCACGGTGTCGCCGTGCGCAAGGTCAAACGTGGCCTCGGGCACAGGGTCCATCCGGACCCCGTAGACTTCAGCGACCCGGGGCGCCTGCTCGTAGGTCTCGCGGTCCGCAGGGTGGAGCCTCGGGACAAGCCCGTAGGTGTCCTTCATCCACGCGCATCCCATGACGTGGTCCAAATGGGCATGGGTCAAAACCACCTGGACGGGCTTGGCGTCGAGGCGGTCGCAGAGGTCCTGAAACGCCTTCCGCTCCTCCACGCTGGCCATCCCTGGATCGACCACAGTCAACCCACCATCTCCATGTTCAACGACGTAGGTCTGCTCGCCAAAGGCGTTGCACGTGAGAGTATGCACCATGGGGCGTAATTTCGGGTAGAATGTGCGCGCGTCGAGTCCTTGCTGTCCTGGGTTGGTTGTGGTTCCTCGGATCCACCCACCCCCACGCCTGCGCCCAGTTCACCGACGGCATGAACGTGGCGTTCGGCAAGAACCGGGTGCAGCACCGCACGTTCGAGTGGCAGGTGTTTGAGCAAGGCAACTTCGAGGTGCACCATTACCGCGAGGGCGACCAAATCGCAGGCCAGGTCACCCGCATGCTCCAACGCGAGGCGGACGCCCTGGCACCGATGTTTGGCCGTCAGTTGGAAGGGCCGCTTCAGGTCCTGGTGTTCAACTCTCAAGAAGAATTCCGGCAGAGCAACGTCGGCGTGATGCTCGGCCAAGACGAAGCCTCCAACCTCGGAGGGTCGGCCCGGTTGGTGGGCAGCAAGATGTTCGTGTACGCCACGGGCGACCGCAGGTCTGTGGCGTGGCAAGTGCGTGAGGGACTGGCGCAAGTGCTGTTCAACCAAACCATGTACGAGACCGATTGGAGCCAAGCCATCCGGTCTGGCAACGTCGTCCAGTCTCCATCTTGGATGTCCGACGGCCTCGGCCGTTACGCGGCGCGGGGGTTGGACGCCACCAGCCAGGAAACCATCCTCGACCTCTGCCGTCGCGACGCCTTCCGCCAACTGGAGTTGGCCAGCGGGATGGATGCCGCCCTCCTCGGCCAGGCCATGTGGTCATACGTGGCGGACATCTACGGCCTCCCGACGGTCGCCAACGTGCTGTACATGACCCGCGTGACCCAAAGCGTCGAGAGCGGGTTCCGCCTTGCGACGGGGTCCTTCCTGCAGGATTTGGCCTTGGAAGTGCAAGCCCACCACCTTCGTCAAGCGCCAGAAGGGTACGCCGCCCTGTTCCCGCCATTCCGCGACCGCAAAGAGATGCGCCAAGCCGGGCGTTCCCTCGGGCCGAGCATGCCGATGCGGCCGGTGTCCAGGCTTTCGTACACCCAGTTTTTGCCCAACCCAGAGGGCAACCTGGCGGCATTCACGACAGACGAGCGCGGTCAGCTGCGGGTGGGCACGGTGGACTTGGACAGCGGGGCACGCACCTGGCACGCCACATTGGGCCACCGGCTGGACCGGTTGGACAACGAGTTGCATCCTCGGCTGGCCTGGGGGCCTCAGGGCCAGCTCCTGTTCTTTTCGGTGGACTTGAAGGGTGCCCCCCACCTGGGCATCGTCAATCTGGGCACGGGGGAAGTGGACCTGAAAGAGCTGTTCCAAATCGACCAAGTGCTCGACATGGCGTGCTCCCCCGACGGGAGGTACTTGCTCATGTCCGCCCTCCAACACGGCCAGAGCGACCTCTTCCGCTACGACATCGTGGCGAACAACCACACTCCGCTGTGGCGGGACCGGTTCGACGACTTGCAACCTGCGTTTTGGCCCGGCAGCTCGACGTTCATGTTCTCGTCCAACCGACCTCACGACACCCTGCGCAACGACCGCCTTGACCACCCCTACCCCGAGGCGCTCGACTTGTACGTCGGCGACCTCGCGGACGACCCCATCACCTTGACCCGTTGGACCGCCACGCCCGACGTGGACGAGCGCCATCCCCAACCGCTTGAGGGCTGGGAATTCCTGACGATGACCACCGACGACGCAGGCGCGCGGGGACTGGGGTTTGGCTGGCGGGACAGCTCCATTGTGGCCGTCGACACCGTGGTGCGCTACCGCACGTTCACCCAATTCCGAGATGCGTTGCCCCTGCCTGTGGCCGGCGACATGCCTGTGATGGGCCGAGACCTCACCCACGTCATGGCCACACGCGGGGGACGGACGCAGTGGACTGAAGTGACCATGCCAGATTTGTCCGCCCTGCACGCGGCGCCTTCCCTTGCGAAGGAGCCGTCCACCCCCCTGCCCTTTCCCACAGAATTGCCCTCATGGGGACAAGCCTGGGCCGAGGACGAAATCAATTTCCGAGCTTACGTCTTTGAGTCGGAGCGCGAGGCAACCCCCGAGGCCAAACCCGAGCAGGAAGAAGTGCCCGTGACGGAGAACCACGCCCCGCTGACCCCCAAGAACAGCCGTTTGAACTTCGCCTTGGACAAGATCCAAACCCGCTTGAACAACACCTTCGGGTCCAATTTCTACCAGGTGTACAACGGGACGGTGAACGCCCAGCCGGGACTGGGGAACGCGTCTGAATTGCGCATCAGCGACGTCATGGACGACAAGCACATCGTGGGCGGCTACACGATTCCTGCGAATTTGTCCAACACGTTTTTTGGGCTCGCCTACTTGGACCTGGAACGGCAGGTGGACCGCATCCTGTCGCTGGAACGCCAAACCACAGCCCGCGTCGATCCCCAATCAGGACATTTGGTGGAAACGGCCACGCACCTGTTGAGGCGCGAATGGCGGTGGGCCTTCGACGAGGTGCGAAGCCTGCGATGGGGCGCCGCGTTTCGGTTCAACCACGACGTGGTCCAAGGGACGGACCTGTTTTCAGCCACGACCCCCAACGGGACTGGCGAGCAATTGGGACTTCAAGTCGCCTACGTGCACGACGACACACGCAGCCCTCGGCTGAACATCCGGCACGGCCTGCGCGCCCGGGTGTGGGCCGAGATGTTTGTCGACGGGGTGGCCACCGCCTCGGCCGCGGGAGGGGAGTTGACGGGGCCAGAACAAGGCTGGACGTTTGGCACGGTCGGGTTCGACGCCAGGAGGTACGTGCCCTTGGTGGGGCCAAGCATTTTGGCGCTTCGTCTGGCCGGCGATTGGAGCATCGGCCAACGCAAACTGCTGCACATGCTCGGTGGGACCGACAACAGCCTGTCCCTGCAAGGCAACGCGAACACCCCGGTCGACCCCGACGTGCCCTTCGCCTACCAGGCACGGATTGCCCCGCTTCGTGGATTCCAAAGCAACGTCCGCAACGGCGCCAACGTCGCCCTGGCCAACGCCGAGGTGCGGGTGCCTGTCTTCAGCGGGGCAGGACGGGGCGATTTCCTCAAGAATCTGCAAGCCGTGGCCTTTGCAGACGTCGGTGCCGCCTGGACCGGCCCTCATCCCTACTCGGACGAGAACGCCTTCAATTTTGTCACCGTGCAGTCCAATCCCATCACCGTCACGGTCAGCAACAACCGCGAACCGGTGCTGTACGACTTGGGCTTTGGGCTTCGGTCCAGGCTGCTCGGGTATTGGGTCGCGGCCGACTGGGCCTACGGGGTGGACGACGGAATCACCCTGCCACGACGCTTCACTTTGTCCCTGAATTTTGATTTTTGACGCCATGGATCCCCTCACCCTTCTCACGTTGTTGGTCATTGGGCTGTTTGCTGGCATCGCCTCTGGATTTGTGGGCGTTGGCGGCGGCCTCATTCTGGTGCCCGCCATGGTGGCTTTCGCAGGTCTCGGCCAACACGCGGCCCAAGGCACGAGCCTCGCCATGATGTTGCCCCCTGTGGGCATCTTGGCCGTCATGCAATACCACAAAGCCGGCGAAGTGCACTGGGCCTACGCGTTGGTCCTTTGCGTGACCTTCGTGGCCGGCGCGTGGGGCGGGTCCAAGATGAGCCTTAAGCTTTCTGAAGCTTGGGTGAAGCTCGTGTTTGGCCTGGTCATGCTTTACGCTTCCCTTCGCATGCTGTTTCACGCATGGATCCAACTCAAACCCACCCTCCTCCCATGAGCCTTCTTGCACGCATCCAAGCTTTGGCGGCAGAGCATCACTCGGAATGGGTGGGCATTCGGCGGCACCTGCACGCGCACCCCGAGTTGTCTTTTGAGGAGCACCAAACCATGGACTACGTGTCTTCTGTGCTCACCTCTTGGGGCGTGGAACACCAAACCCAAGTGACGGGCACGGGCATTGTCGCCCACATTCATGGCCAGCAGCCGGACTCCCGGACCGTGGCCTTGCGTGCAGACATGGATGCCCTTCCCATCACCGAAGCCAACGAGGTGGACTACGCGTCCACCAACCCGGGCGTCATGCACGCCTGTGGCCACGACGTCCACACCACCTCCCTGCTCGGGGCGTTGCGCATCCTTCAGCTGACGTCCGACGGTTGGCAGGGCACCGTGCGCTGCATCTTCCAACCGGGTGAGGAAACCATCCCAGGAGGGGCGAAGGACATGGTTGCCGCCGGCGTGTTGACCAACCCAGAACCCGCGGGGATTTTTGGACAACATGTGTTTCCCGACCTGCCCGCCGGGCATGTGGGCGTGCGCGGCGGAGCCTACATGGCGTCGGCCGACGAGATTCACCTCACCGTGAAAGGAAAAGGAGGCCATGCGGCCTTGCCGCACAAGTGCCGGGATGCCGTGTTGGCTGCGTCCAACGTGGTCGTGGCCGCCCAGCAACTCGTGGCCCGGTTGTGCCCACCGGGGCAACCCTCCGTCCTGTCGTTTGGCTTCATGGAAGCCCTGGGGTCGACCAACGTCCTGCCCAACCAAGTCCGGCTGAAAGGCACCTTCCGCGCCATGGACGAAGGCTGGCGTCACGAAGCCCACAAGGCGTTGACCGCGCTGATTCAATCGACGTGCCAGGCCCACGGCTGCGAGGCAGACCTGGACATCCGCAAGGGCTATCCTGCGGTGAACAACCATGTGGGCATGGCCGCCGCCTTCAAGGCTGTGGCCTGCGAATACCTCGGGACTGCGCATGTGCATGACCTTGACATCCGTATGACGGGCGAGGACTTCAGTTACTTTGCCAACGAAATTCCAGGGTGCTTCTACCGGTTGGGCACCGCCTCACCGGAGCCCGGAAACGCATTGGGGACGCACGGATTGCACACGCCGAGGTTCGACGTGGACGAAGAAGCGTTGAAAGTCGGAACGGGGTTGATGGCCTACGCGGCCGCCACCGCCGCGTGGTGAGGTCAGTGGGCGACCTCCGACATGAATTTGATCTTGGCGAGCCTCAGCTCCTCCTCGGAATAGGCGTCGTCGAATTCCTCGGTCGCCGCGGCCAACCCGTCGTCTTCCGATTCTGAAAAGAAGTCGAACAACTCCTCCAAGCACTCTTCGTCCAACGACTCTTCCAAAATGTGGTCGAGGTTCAACTTGGTGCCTGCGCCGACAATTTTCTCAATCTCATCCAACACCATGTCTCGGTTGCCGTGGATGCCTGCGGCGATGTCGTTGAGGCCCAGCTTGCGGTCGAGCAATTGGATGATGGTGACTTTGTGCTTGGACTTGGCGGCGCTGCTCCGAACGAGCATGGCCTCGGACTTCTCAATGCCTTCGGCTTCCACATGTTCGGCAATCAACGCCAGGAAGGGGGCGCCGTACTTGGCGGCCTTGCCCGAACCCACCCCCGTGATGCGGAGCAACTCGTCTGGCGTGGTGGGGTAATGCGTGGCCATTTCGTCCAAACTGACGTCCTGGAAGATGACGTAGGGTGGCAATTCTTTCTCTGCACTGACCTCCTTGCGAAGGACCGAGAGCAGGTCACGGAGCTTGGGGTCGAGCACGCCGCCGGCTGAGCCTCGGGTTTGAACCAACGAGTCTCCGGCGTCGGTCTCGCTGAAATCGCGTTGCTTGGCCAACATCAAAGGCTGAGGGTTGGACAGGAACGCCATGCCCTTGTCGGTCAAGTGAAGCACGCCGTAGGTCACCACCTCCTTCCGCAAGTAATTGAGCACGACCAACTGTCGGAAAATGCCCTGCCAATGGTCCAAGCCTTCTTTTTCACCGCGGCCCCAAAACGCACTTTCGACCGCCCCGTAATCCTCCATTTGGCGGTTTTTGGTGGCGGTCAGCAAGGCGGTGTAGAAGACCATCCGGTGCTTGTTCTTGTGTTCCAAGACAGCACTCAACACCAGGTGGGCGTCCTCCTGACGGTCCTCCAGTGTGGGTGGGTTTTGGGTGTTGTCGCAATTCTTGGCGCCTGGGCCGTTCTCCTCGTCAAACTCCTCGCCGAAGTAATGCAGCAAGAACTTGCGCCGGCTGGTGGCGGTCTCCGCGTAAGCCATGACTTCCTGCAACAACTGCATGCCCACCTCTTGTTCCGCAATGGGTTTGCCCTGCAGAAATTTCTCCAGCTTGTCGATGTCTTTGTGGCTGTAAAACGCGATGCAATGGCCTTCGCCTCCGTCGCGTCCTGCGCGCCCCGTCTCTTGGTAATAGCTCTCCAAAGACTTGGGCATGTCGTAGTGCATCACGAAGCGGACGTCCGGCTTGTCAATGCCCATGCCAAAAGCGATGGTCGCCACAATGACGTCCACGTCCTGCATGAGGAATTGGTCCTGGATTTTGCTTCGCTGGTTGCTGTCCATCCCGGCGTGGTAGGCCAAAGCCTTGACACCGTTCACGCGCAACGTCTCTGCAATCTGCTCCACGCGCTTGCGGCTCAAACAGTACACGATGCCGCTCTTGCCAGCGTGTTGCAAGCAGTGACGCACAATTTGTTGAAGGGCGTCTTTCTTGGGGCGCACCTCATAGAACAGGTTGTCCCGGTTGAAGGAAGACTTGAGCACCACCGCGTCCGTCATGTCCAGGTTCTTCTGGATGTCCAGCTGAACCTTCGGGGTGGCCGTGGCCGTCAACGCCATGATGGGGACGTTGGCGATGTCTTTCACAATCGGCTTGATGCGGCGGTATTCTGGGCGGAAGTCGTGTCCCCACTCGGAGATGCAGTGCGCCTCGTCCACCGCCACGAAACTGATGCGCACGGAGCGCAGGAACGCGATGTTCTCAGCCTTGGTGAGGCTCTCGGGGGCGACATACAGAAGCTTGGTCCAACCCTCGGCCACATCTCGCTTCACCTGCTCGGCGTCCGATTTGCTTAGCGATGAATTCAGGAAGTGGGCCACGCGTCGGTCCTCGTGATGGCCGCGAATCGCATCCACTTGGTTCTTCATCAACGCGATGAGCGGGCTGATCACCAAAGCCACCCCGTCCATCATCAACGCCGGAAGTTGGTAGCACATGGATTTGCCGCCACCGGTCGGCATGATCACGAATGTGTCACGTCCGTCCAGCACGCTTTGGATGGCATGTTCTTGCTCACCCTTGAATTCGTCGAATCCAAAAAACGTCTTCAGCGCCTCTTGGGGCGCCAAATCGACCAGGCTCATCGGTTGGTTTTAGCTTTGCGAAAAGAAAGATACACACCTGGGCGACTTCACCAAGCACCAGAAGCAACATTTATGTCAACATGACAAATCGCCCAGAACCCCATTCCGGCAAACACACGCTGACCTTGGCCGCCCAAGCGTTGGGCCAAGCGGCTGAGCGCATGGGAGATGACTTCGACAAAGCGGTCCATTTGCTGGGAAAATCGGCTGGGAAAATCGTGGTGACCGGCGTCGGCAAGAGCGCCCACATCGCGGCCAAAATCGCGGCCACCCTCAACTCCACAGGCAGTTCCGCGATGTTCCTGCACGCCGGTGAAGCGCTGCATGGGGACCTCGGGGCGGTGCAACAAGGAGACGTTGTGGTGTGCCTTTCCAAAAGCGGCCGCAGCGATGAAGTGACGCAGCTTCTTCCCCCCCTCGCCCAAAGGAGCTGTCCCCTTGTGGCCTTGACAGCTGACCCTGGTTCACCGTTGGGCAAGGCGGCCAATGTGGTGTTGGACGTGTCCGTCCCGGAAGAAGCGTGCCCCTTGGACCTCGCCCCCACCACCAGCACCACCCTTCAACTCGCCATGGGCGACGCCTTGGCCGTCGCGTTGATGGCCGCGAACGCCTTCCAAGCGAAGGACTTTGCCGCCAACCACCCCGCGGGAAGCCTGGGCAAGAAGTTGACCTGGACCTTGGCGTCCTTGGTGGACCCAGCGCGGAAACCTGCAGTGCCTTGGGACGCCTCTTTGTCTGACGTGCTGGAAGCCATGTCCGAGGCGCGGTACGGCGCCACGGTGGTATGGGCGCAGGACCACCCAGGCCAAATCGGCGGCATCGTCACCGACGGCGACCTCAGACGCGCCTTGGCCCAAGGCGCCTTGGCCGAAGTCACGGCAGGCGCACTGGCCAGCCCACACCCCCGCACCATGCAAGCCCATGAATTGGCGACCCAAGCCGTGAGTTGGATGAAGACGCACAGCATCAGCCAAGTTGTGGTGATGGAAGGCGAACGCTACGCAGGCATGGTTCACCTCCACGATTGCCTTCGCGAAGGCCTCGGTTGACCGACATTTGCGCCATGGCCTTGGACCAAGCCCACGACGAAGCCCAAATGGGGTTCCTCGACCACCTCGAAGAGTTGAGGCGGCGCCTGTTTGTGTCCGCTGCGGCCATCATGGCCGCCGGCATCGGGGTGTTTGCGGCGAAGGACTGGGTGTTTGACCGCATTTTGTTTGGCCCTCGGAACCTGGACTTCATCAGCTACCGCGGTTGGTGCGCCTTGTCCCACGCCATCGGCTCCGGGGACGCGCTGTGCGTGGAACGCATCTCGTACGAATTGATCAACACCACCATGCTGGGCAATTTCTCGGCGCACTTGATCGTCAGCGCCGTGGGCGGTTTGATCGTGGCGTTTCCCGTCCTCATTCACCAGGTGTGGGCCTTCGTGAAGCCAGCCATGAAAGCCCAAGAGCGCAACGCGGCGCGGGGCGCCGGGTTCGCTTCCTCCGTGCTGTTCCTGATGGGGGTGGCGTTTGGGTACTTCGGGATCGCCCCGCTCAGCCTGCAATTCTTGGGCAACTACGAACTCGGCGACGTGGCCTCCCGCATCGCGGTCATGAGCTACGTCAAGACGGTGGCGAGCATCACCTTGGCGGCGGGCATCGTCTTCCAACTTCCCGTGTTGGTCTACTTCCTGAGCAAAGCCGGCCTCGTGACGGCCGCCACCTTGAAGTCCTACCGTCGCCATGCCTTGGTGGGCATCTTGGCGTTGTCCGCGGTGATCACCCCGCCCGACGTGACGAGCCAAATCTTGGTGTCGCTTCCAGTGCTGTTGTTGTACGAATTGGGCATTTGGATTGCCCGTCGCCAAGACAAACGCCGCGCGCGCTGATGCCCCGAGTCCTGACCCTTTGCCTTGCCTTGTGGCTCACCCTGCCCATGTGGGGCCAAACCGCAGTCTCCGGCCGCGTTTTTGACGGCGAATCGGGCCTGCCCCTGCCGTTCGTCAACGTCAGCTTCGCCGGCTCCAACCTCGGCACCATGACCGACGTGGAAGGGCTTTACAGCTTGGACGCTGGCGCGGAACGGGTCACCAAACTGGTGGTGTCCACCCTCGGTTACCAAAGCCAGACCATCCCCATCCAGCGCGGGGTGCCCCAAGTGATCAACGTGGCCTTGGAGGCGCGCAGCGTGGACCTCGAAGCGGCGGTGGTGCGGCCGGACCGTAAGGCCAAGAATCCCGCCAAACCTTTGATGCAGCGCGTGGCGGAGGCCAAGAAGGAAAACGATCCCTCGTCCATCCCCGCCTTGAAGTACGACTTCTACGAGTTGCTGGAAGTGGCCGTGAACGACTACCCCGAGAAGTGGCCCGAGCGCAAGGTGTGGGGCCCGTTCACGTGGGTTTGGGACCAATTGGACTCGAGCGAACACCGGGTGGCCCTGCCCATGTTCGCCACGGAAATGTCCGGGACCATGCGCACCTCCAAGCGCCGACGGGAGAAACGCATTGAAGCCGCCCGCGCCACCTGGCTGCAAGACGGGGAGAACACGGCCAGTGTGCAGTCCGAATTCCTCAACATCAACCTCTACGAGAACCAACTGTTGCTGTTGGACCGGGCCTTCACAAGCCCCTTGCACGACCGTGGCAACGTGCACTACCGCTATTACATCCTGGACACCTTGGACCGCGGGGGGCGGCCTTGCTTCCACATGGCCTTTGTGCCCCGGCGTCGTGGCGAATTGACCTTCGAAGGGGAGATGTGGATCGACACCTTGAGCCTTGGATTGAGGCACGTGGAGGCCAAAATCAGCGAAGGCGCCAACATCAACTTCGTCCGGAATTACGCGTGGAGCCAGACATATGAACTCGACTCGGGCCGCTGGGTGTTGGCCCGTGAAGAAAACCTGGCGGACATCAGCCTTCGCGAAGGTGGAATGGGGATTTACAGCCACCAAACCATCGTCAACCACAACTTCGAACAGGCCACGAGTTGGCCCGACTCCGTGTGGACCAGTGGACGCGACATGAGCTTCGCCAAAGGCTCCCACGAAATCCTCGAATCCACGTGGCAGGACTTGCGGCCCGAGCCCATTCCCGCCCGGGCCAAACGCACGTACTGGATGGTCGACTCCATTCAAACCATGCCACAATACAAGTTCCTCGAAGGGTTTGCCATGTTGGCCGGCACGGGGCACATCGTCACCGGTCCGGTGGAGTTTGGGCCCTTTTACGACACCTACAGCACCAACCCGATCGAGGGGGAGCGCTACAGTTTGGGCGTGCAAACCAGCAACGACTTCTCCCGCAAGGTTTGGCTGCGGTCGTTCGTGGCCTACGGGACGTTGGATCGGCAGTGGAAGTACGGCGGATTTGCCGAGTGGGTGTTGCGCAAGACCCCGCGCACTGAGGTGTTTGTGGAGCACATCCGAGACATGGACCAGCTCGGCATGATGGGGTTCTTCGACCAAGGAAACGGGTTGAACAGTGCCCTCCAACTCAACGACCAAACCCGCCTCACCCAAGTGACCCGGACCGAAATGAGCATGCTCCACGAGTTCGGTTCCGGATGGACCCAGTCGGTGGAACTTCGCCACCGCTCTGTGGCCGCCACCGACACGGTGCGGTTCATCCGAGAGAGCGACCCCACGGGATTGTCCCCCTTGGTGACGGCCGAGCTGACGTTGCAAACGCGGTACGCCAGGAACGAGAAATTCCTCTCCGGCGCGTTCGAGCGCATGAGCTTGGGGTCGCGGTGGCCCATCCTCACCGCCACCGTGACGTTGGGCCTGCCCAACATCGCACGCAGCGAATTCAATTACCAGCGTTGGACCCTCGATGCGGAAGGCACCCGGAGGCTCGGGCCCTTGGGGAGGATTGAGTGGTGGACACAAGGGGGCATGTACACCGGCAAGGCCCCCGTGCTCTTGACCGAATTGCAGCCGGCGAACGAAACCGCCTTGAGCATCAACGAAGCCTTCAACCTCCTGCGCTTCATGGAATTTGCCAGCGACCGATGGTGGCGGTCGTATGCCGAGTGGCACGGGGAAGGTGTGGTGCTCGGGCGCGTGCCCTTGATTCGTGGGTTGGGGCTCCGTGAGGTGGTGGGGGTCAAAGCTGTGCGAAGCGCATGGGACGCGCGCCACGAAACCGTCACCGCCATGCCTTCCACCACCACGGGGTTGGACGGCTGGTACGGCGAGGCGGTGTTTGGGGTGGAGAACATCTTCAACGTGTTGCGCCTCGACCTGCACCGGAGAATCACACCGAGTGTCCCAGGCATGCTCGACCCCTGGGGATGGCGTGTGGGCCTTGGGTTCGAATTATAACGACGCTCCCCGACCTTTGAACCATGGCTTCCGACCTCGTCGCCCACAACCTTGTGAAGATTTACGGCAAACGCACCGTCGTCGACCACGTGTCGTTCCGGGTCGCGCCCGGCGAGGTGGTGGGACTGTTGGGGCCCAATGGCGCCGGCAAAACCACGAGCTTCTACGCGGTGGTGGGGTTGGTTCGTCCAGACGGAGGCAAAGTCACCCTCGGAGACGACGACTTGACCCGCGATCCCATGCACGTCCGCGCACGCAAGGGCGTGGGGTACTTGCCCCAAGAGCCCAGCGTCTTCCGCAAACTCAGCGTGGAAGACAACATCGCGGCCATCCTAGAGTTGCAAGGGTTGGACAAGGGCGAAGCGGCCGACAAACTGGAAGCCCTCCTGGACGAATTCAACCTCCAGAAAGTCCGAAAAAGCATGGGCGACGTGCTGTCAGGCGGCGAGCGGCGACGCACCGAAATTGCGCGGGCCCTCGCGTCCAACCCCGCCTTCATCTTGCTCGACGAACCCTTCGCCGGAGTCGACCCCATCGCCGTGGAAGACATCCAGCGCATCGTCGATCAGCTGAGGCACAAGGGCATCGGCGTGCTCATCACCGACCACAACGTGCAAGAAACTTTGCACATTACGGACCGTGCCTACCTCTTGTTTGAGGGCAAAATCTTGAAGGAAGGGAGTGCCGAAGAACTCGCGGCCGACGACACCGTGCGCCGCGTGTACCTCGGGCAAAACTTCACCCTCAGGCCACGCCCCGCGCGCTGAGTTGCGCGTCCAGCAACCGGGCCACGTACTTGCCCATCACGTCAAATTCCAAATTCATGGGCGCACCCACCGGGGTCCTGTGCAGGTTGGTGTGTTCCCAGGTGTACGGGATGATGGCCACTGAAAATTCCCCCGGTGCGCTGTCCACCACGGTAAGGCTGATGCCTGCAAGCGCAATGCTGCCCTTGGGCACGGTGATCCATTCCTGCGCGACGGGATGGGCAATCCGCACAATCCAGCTCCCGTCTTGTTCCTCGACCGCCTTCAGCGTGCCTGTGGTGTCGACGTGTCCCTGGACCACATGACCGTCGATGCGGTCCCCCACCTTGGCGCAGCGTTCGAGATTGAACACATGACCCACCTCAATGTGGCCAAGGTGCGTCTTCTTCAACGTCTCGTCGATCGCCGTGACTGTGTAGACGTCCCCGTCCAGGTGCACCACCGTGAGGCACACGCCATCGTGGGCCACGCTTTGGTCGATTTGCAACTCGGAGGTGAACGGCGCCTTCACGTCCAAATGGACGTTGGTGCCCTCCTTGCGGAGCCCCACCAATTCTCCCTGCGCTTCAATGATGCCTGTGAACATGAAACAAAGCTACGGGCGGCGGGGGTCAATCGGTGGTCGCCCCTGTCCCACTGACCACATGGAGTTCCTGGACGAATCGCTCAGGAACAATCCCTTCCAACCTCCTTGTGAAGGCCGTGACGGTGCAGGTGTACACCCCGTCAGACACAGTCTCGCCTGTGGCCATGTGCGTGCCGTCCCAACCCACATCGGGATCGCCCGTCTGAAAGACAAGCTCTCCCCAACGGCTGTGAATGCGCACGTCCACGCTGTCGATGAATTTCCAGGGGAACGCTTGAAATGCGTCGTTGGTGCCGTCCTCGTTGGGCGAGAACACGTTGGGCAGGAAATAGAAGGGGCAGTTGTCGACGCAGACCGTGTCCAACGCAAGCCCTTCGTTGCGCCTGAGGTTGCCGTCGGGGCCAGGCATCAAACTGTCGAGGGCGGTCACGGTGAAGCACCCGGCAATGGTGCCCAAGGCGTTGTCCTCGTTGAACACGTCCGTGAGGATGTCGACGTCTTCAATGTCTTTCCACACCTCAAGCGAGTCGCCCAAAAACGGGGCCCATCGAATCCGGAACGCCACGATGTCGTCGGATTCGCAACCTTCCGGCCGCGACCAGGTGAGCGTGTCGCGCTCGTGCTCGCAGGAAGGCTGCACGTCCAAGTTCAACGCACAAGGTGGGGTGTAATCGTAGGGGGTCCCGCATGCTTCCTGGCTCACGTTCACCAGCGGGGCTTCCGTCGAGGGGTCGTCGTAACGGCCCAAGGTGGTGACGCGGTAGCAGTAGGCCTCGCCGTTGACCAAATTGGTGTCCACAAAAAAGGAGGTCGCCACCGTGTCCAGCACCACGTAATCCCCCCCAGTGGGCACTTGACGCTCGACCACGCAATGCTCCACCGCCCACGGTGCGTTTTGAAACACATCCAGCCTCAATTCGTTGTCGTCAGGGGTGAAAGTCAGCCACGGCGTGGACGAGGCGGGCGGCAGCCCCACTGAGTTGCCTGAGCTCGCCAACGTGACATCGAATTCCCATGCAGAAGACTCGGTGTCCAACCCACCCAACGTCACGAGGGTGTCCAAATCCAAAAGTTCCTCAGACGCCTCCGACGACCACAGCACCTCCTTGGGACTGCCCGTGCCATCCACAGGGGCGCCTTGCACGGTGTAGGTGTACGGCCCTGGAAAGGCCACGGTGTCCAATTCGGTGGGCGGAGACCAGCCCACGAGCACCGAATCCAACGGCCCTGTGCTGACCACCGAGGCCCGGGTCATGACGGGGACGTCCTTTTTGATTCGGCCACAGGCTTCCTCACTGGCCAACGACAACGCGCCATCCGCATACCGTGTCACCACGCGGTAGCAATACGTGACCCCAAAACTCAAGCCTGCCTCGTCGACCCACCCCATGCTCGCCAACTCGTCCACGGAGCCGACCAAGGAATACCCCACCCCATCTGGGATGCCGGTCTCGCACAACGCAGGTTCCCAATCTGTCTCGTCCAGCGCCCGCCGTCGGTGCACTTCGTACGACCCTCTTGACACTTGAGCCGTCGGCAACGCGTCCAAACACGGAGAGGGCGCCCACATGACCTGGAGGGTGTACCCCTCGGGATTCACGGCGACCTCCTCGACCGGCGGTGACACCACGGTGATTTGCCGGGTTTCGAGGTCGGACAGGGGGATGGGGCTGGCCAAATCTTTGGCTTTGAAGACCACCTGGTAGGGCTCCGCCCGGACCTCGGCGCAAGTGGGCGACCATGTGAAGGTGCCCAGGCCGTTGCCCCAATACGTGAAGTCCGCGGGATGGTCGACCTCGGTGAGCGCACCGCCCACCGCCGTCATGGTCACGGGATGGTTGTCGGGATCTGAGGCCAGCACGTCGAACGTCAAATCGGTCCCGGCCAACACACAGGTGTCGGCCATGGGCACCACCTCTGGCGGTTGGTTGGCGCAGAGTTGAACGTCGATTTGGATGTCGCGCACCACTTCGCCCACTTTGCGGAGCGTTCCGTTGACAAGCCGCCACTCCTCTATGCGGATGGCCACGTTGTACTCACCCACCAACTGCGGGGTGGTCCAAGTGAGGTCCCCGGTCTCTGGGTCAATGGTGAACTCGTCCTCCCCGGGACTCACTTCGTCAGGAAAAACGTAGGTCGGAATGGGGTCGCCGTTGAAGCCACGGCACGGCACCAAACTGTAGGTCAACACGTCGCCGTCGGGGTCGTGGGCGGCCGGATTGTGAATCCAAGGCTGGTTCAGGCACGCGTTTTCGGTGGCCGGATTCAACAGCTGCACGCTGTTGTTGTGGCCCGCTTGCGGGTCGACGATGAGCAGGGATCGAATGGCGAACGGCGTGTCTACCGAGCCCACCATGTTGAGCACGCCTTCGTTGCGGTTGGGGTCTTCCACGGAAAGCTCGTACACCCCAGGACCACCGTAAGTGTGTGTGCCCCGGTAGGTGTTCACTTGGACGTTTCCGCCGAGTTGACTTACCGGCAACTCACGTGCCAGGCTGTCCAGGTCGTTTCCTGTTTCGTCGCCCCACCTCAAGAACAAAAAGGGCCGGTCCGCAAGGGCGTCGGACTTCGTGTAGGTCGTGATGACCACTTCGTAGGTCAACCCCTGGACGTGGGTGTAGGTGATCTCGCCCGCGCGGTTGTGGGTCGCCCATCCTGTGGTGGCGTGAACGACCATGGCCCACACCACCGCCACCCACGGGCGCCACCCCGGGAGTTGGGGGACGTGAGGGTTGGGATTTTGGCGTGAAGTCATGGAAAGACCAAGGTACTCGTCGCTACCTTTGACCAACCTCCATGAGCTCCAAGAATTCAAAAATCAGGGTCGGCATTTCCTGCGGCGACCCCAACGGCATCGGGTTGGAAGCGTTGGCTGACGCGTTTCGCGACGAGCGCACCCTCGCAAGCATTGTGCCTGTGGTCTTTGCACCGCGCGCCCTCGCAGAACGTGCCTTTGAAAACATCGCTTGGGGCGAGGTCAGTGATGCGTCGGAAGCGCGCCATGGCCAAATCAACGTGCTCGACTTCGACGCGTCCGAGTTCACGCACCAGCCAGGTGAAGCGAACCAGCAAGCCGGCGCCGTGGCCATGGAAAGCCTTCAACGCGCAGTGGGCCACCTGGCCAAGACCGCCGTGGACGTGCTTGTGACGGCGCCCATCAACAAGGACACCATCCGCCAGGCGGGATTCTCCTTCCCTGGCCACACCGAATACCTGGCCAGCGAGGCCGGTGTCGACGAAGTGCTCATGTTGCTGTGTTGCGACGGTCTTCGGATCGGCATGGTCACGGGCCACGTCGCGCTGAAAGACGTGAGTGCCCAGTTGACCCCAGACCGCATCATGGCCAAACTGCGGTTGATGAACGACAGCTTGATCCGCGACTTTGGCATCCCCACCCCACGCATCGCCGTGTTGGGGCTGAACCCCCACGCCGGCGACAACGGCATGATGGGCGACGAGGAAAAACGCATTTTGGCCCCGGCACTGGGCAAGGCCAAGGCAGAAGGCGTCGAAGCCATGGGGCCTTACGCCGCCGACGGCTTCTTCGGGTCTGGGGCGTTCAAGCACTTCGACGGGGTGCTCGCCATGTACCACGACCAAGGCCTCGCCCCTTTCAAGGCCTTGAGCTTTGGGCGCGGGGTGAACTTCACCGCCGGCCTGCCCGTCGTGCGGACCAGCCCGGACCACGGCACTGGTTTTGACATCGCCGGACAAGGAAAAGCCCAAGGCGCGTCCATTCGGGAAGCCATTCGTCTGGCGTGCGACGTGCGAAAACACCGCCTCGAACACCGCGAATTTGCTGGGAATCCGCTGGAAATCGCCCCACTCAAACCCGAATACAGGGGACGAGGTCGGAGTTGACGCCCACAGGGGTTGCCAAATCCACCCGCTTTGGCTACCTTTGCACTCCCCAAAAATTTGGAGGACATGGATTTGATGGCCGATTACCGCATCCCATTTGTGGGTTTGAAGCCTGGAAAACATGAATTCCAAATGCGTGTGGATCCGGAGTTCTTTGCTTGTTTTCCCCATTCCGACGTGGACCAAGTCCATGGCGAAGTGCATGTGGAGTTGGACAAACTCGACACCACCATGACCCTCCGCCTGGACCTCGACGCCCAACTCACCGCCCCGTGCGACCGATGCTTGGACGACGTGAACATCCCGCTCACCAGCAGCGACCGAATTTCGATTCGCTTTGGAGACGACACGGTGTTGGAAGACGAC
This sequence comes from uncultured Flavobacteriales bacterium, assembly GCA_938084585.1. Classification (GTDB taxonomy): domain Bacteria; phylum Bacteroidota; class Bacteroidia; order Flavobacteriales_D; family Sanyastnellaceae; genus UBA11663. The sequence goes on along the minus strand of CALKFF010000046.1, from coordinate 29,725 downwards.
TTGTGGATCCTCGGCACCAAGGAGTACGAATTGGACGTGGCGCATGCCATTTTTCAATTGGTGCATCTGGCCAAACCTTCCCGAGTCATCCACGAACAGGAAACCGACTGCGACCTCAGCATGACTGAGTGGCAAGACGATTCTGCGGAAGATGGAGAAGACGGCGACGACATCGACCCACGCTGGGCAGCATTGAAAAGACTCGACAACTAACGCACCATGGCACATCCCAAAAGACGGCAGAGCAAAACGCGTACGCGCAAGCGCCGCACCCACGATGCTTTGACTCCTCCCAACGTGAGCACCTGTCCAACCACGGGTCAAGCACACCTGTCTCACCGTGCCCACTGGCACGAAGGCAAGCTCTACTACAAGGGCAAGGTGGTGATGGAGCGCGAGGAAGCGTAACTGCCCCAACACATTCGTCACCTATGGGTGACATGAAAAAGGATTCCAAACGGAGTCCTTTTTTCATGCCGCAACTTTTCCACGGAACCCGTTGAAGACTCACGCGTTCACGAACTCCCCCCCTCAGAAGGGCCTTCTACCTTTGGCCAACTCTGAATACAACACCGATGCCTGCAGCCATCACATGCGTCTCCGGATACTTGCCCGAAGACAAGCTCACCAATTTCGACCTGGAAAAAATGGTCGACACCACCGACGAATGGATCCGAACCCGCACGGGCATCCAAGAACGTCGCATCCTCAAGGACCCCAACAAGGCCACGTCCGACATGGGTGCAGAGGCGGTGAAGTCCTTGTGCGCCAAGTCTGGATTGGCCCCTGAAGACATCGACCTTGTCATCTGCGCCACGGTGACGCCCGACATGCTCTTTCCCTCCACCGCCAACCTCATTGCCCACAAGGCAGGGGCGACCAAGGCGTGGGGATTTGACCTGTCGGCGGCATGCAGCGGATTTTTGTTCGCGTTGACCACCGGCGCCCAATTCGTGGAAAATGGCACCGCCAAAAATGTGGTGGTCGTGGGGGCCGACAAAATGAGCTCCATCATCGATTACACCGACCGCACCACGTGCGTCCTGTTTGGGGACGGTGCGGCGGCGGTGTTGCTGCAACAAGACGAAGGCGACTGCGGGGTGATCGACAGCCAACTCTACTCTGACGGCGCGGGAGGCGACTTCTTGTGCATGAAAGCAGGCGGTTCCCTTCGTCCGGCCAGCCATGAAACGGTGGACGCCAAGCAGCACTTCATCTACCAGGATGGCCAGCCTGTGTTCAAGGCCGCGGTGACCAACATGGCCGACGTGAGCTACGAAGTGATGGAACGCAACAACCTGACCGCGGACGACGTGGCGTGGTTGGTGCCTCACCAAGCGAACTTGCGCATCATCGATGCGACACAACGTCGCACTGGCCTGCCTCACGAGAAGGTCATGATCAACATTCAGAAGTACGGCAACACCACCGCGGGCACCATCCCGCTGTGCCTCCACGACTGGGAATCCCAGCTCAAGCGTGGCGACAACCTCATCCTTGCGGCGTTCGGCGGCGGGTTCACGTGGGGCTCTGTCTACTTGAAATGGGCTTACGACGGCAGCAAATTCGCCTGACAACCCAGTCCTCTCTACCTTTCCCCACTGAAAAATCAAAAATCTCCGACATGAAACTGACGGAAATCCAGGACCTCATCAAGTTCGTTGCACGCGCTGGCGTGACCGAAGTTGAAATCGAACAGAAAGAATTCAAGCTCACCATCAAGTCTGAAATGCCCAAGGGACGTGGCAAGAAGGACGAAGCCATGGTGCAGACCATCCAAGTTCCTGCGGCCATGCCGCAAGCCATGGTGGCGGCAGCGCCCGTGGCGGCACCCCCACCAGCTGCCCCTGCAGCGCCTGCGGCACCCGCTGCAGACGAGGCGTCCAACTTGATTGAAATCAAGTCCCCCATGATCGGCACCTTCTACCGCCGACCTTCCCCAGACAAAGACGTGTTCTGCGAAGTCGGGGACGTGTTGAAGCCAGGCGACACGGTATGTGTGGTGGAAGCCATGAAGCTCTTCAACGAGATTGAATCCGAAGTCTCAGGCAAGATTGTCAAGATCTTGGTCGACGACAATTCCCCCGTGGAATTCGACCAACCACTCTACTTGGTGGACCCTTCTTGATCTGTTGAATCCAATCCTGAACGCATGTTCAACAAGATTCTGATTGCCAACCGCGGCGAGATTGCGCTCCGTGTGATCCGCACTTGCCGTGAGATGGGCATCTCCACCGTGGCGGTGTATTCCACCGCGGACCGGGACAGCCTCCACGTTCGCTTTGCGGACGAAGCGGTGTGCATCGGCCCTGCCCCCAGCGCGCAGAGCTACCTCAACATCCCCAACATCATTGCCGCCGCAGAAATCACCAATGCGGACGCCATTCACCCTGGGTACGGCTTCCTTTCAGAGAACGCGAACTTCTCGCGCATATGTGCCGAGAACGACATCAAGTTCATCGGCGCGAGCCCTGAAATGATCGATGCCATGGGGGACAAGGCTTCGGCCAAGGCCACCATGAAAGCAGCAGGGGTGCCCACCATCCCGGGCAGCGAAGGCATTTTGGCCGACTTCGACGAGGCCAAGGCTTGTGCCCACGACATTGGATACCCCATCATGCTGAAGGCCACGGCCGGCGGCGGCGGAAAGGGCATGCAGGTTTGCCACAACGACGAGGAATTGGCTGAAGGATGGGAATCCACCCGACGCGAAGCCGGTGCGGCGTTTGGCAACGACGGCATGTACATGGAGAAGTTTGTGGTGGAGCCCCGCCACATTGAAATCCAAATCGCCTCCGACCAACGCGGCAAAGCATGTCACCTCAGCGAGCGCGACTGCTCCATCCAACGTCGCCACCAAAAGCTCGTGGAAGAGACCCCTTCTCCCTACATGACGGACAAGCTCCGCGAAGACATGGGGGAAGCGGCCATCAAAGCGGCTGAGGCGGTGAAGTACGAAGGCGTCGGAACTGTGGAGTTCCTGGTCGACGCCGACCGGAACTTCTACTTCATGGAGATGAACACCCGGATCCAAGTGGAGCACACCATCACCGAGGAAGTGATTGACTACGATTTGATCAAAGAGCAGATCAAGTTGGCGGCTGGAGAGAAAATCACAGGCCGCAACCACTACCCCAAGCTTCACAGCATCCAGTGCCGCATCAACGCGGAGGACCCGGACCGCAACTTTGCGCCGAGCCCAGGCCGCATCACGGATTACCACGCGCCCGGCGGGCACGGCGTCCGAGTGGACACCCACGCTTACGCAGGATACATGATTCCTCCACATTACGACAGCATGATCAGCAAGCTGATTGTGGTGGCTCAAACCCGTGAGGAGGCGATCACCAAGATGCAGCGCGCCTTGGACGAGTACATCATTGAAGGGGTGAAAACGACCATCCCGTTCCACCAAAGGCTGATGCGCAATCAGCGCTTCCGAGACGGTGACTTCACCACGAAGTTCTTGGAAGAAGAGAACGTCTGAACCTGCAACGCCTGGCCTCGAGCCGGGCGTTGTGTTTTCAGGCTTGGTCTTGGATCCGTTCGACGAGTGTGGTCGTGCTTCGGCCAGGCACCAGCGGCACCGCCACCACAGAACCTCCTGACGTACGCACCTCGGCGCTTCCCACAATGTACTTGGGGTTGGACGGGTCAGAAACGGAGGGATCGTAATCGCCGCCTTTGACCAACACATCAGGCCGGAGGGCTTGCACCACGTTCAACGGGGTGTCTTCGTCGAACAGCACAACCGCGTCCACGCAGCGAAGGGCCGCCAACATCTGGGCCCGGTCCTCTTGGTGGTTGTAAGGGCGGGCGTCTCCTTTTCCCAAGCGCTTGACACTCGCGTCGGCGTTCACCGCCACCACCAACCTGTCTCCTTGGGCGGCCGCAGTCTCCAACACCGCGACGTGACCCACATGCAAGATGTCAAACACGCCGTTGGTGAGCACCACCTTGTGGCCTTCCGACTGCCATTGGCCCACGGCCGAGGCGCAGGCTTCCAAAGAGATGGCGAAGCGGTCAGCCACGGCGCATCCTGTGCAGGAACAACAACACGTAGCCCAAGCCTCCTGTGAGGACAATCATGGCGGTTTGGGTCAACCAAATCACGTTGGCCACGGCGAACCCCACGTCGCCGGAAAAACCGACGGCCGCAAAGCCCAGGGACACCGCCCAGTGGTACGACCCAATGCCTCCTGGGGCAGGCAACACCATGCCAAATCCGCCAGCCACCATCACCAGCACCGCGTCGGTCCAGCCGATCGAAGCCACCGCAGGGATGGCTTTGAAAAGCACGTACGACATCAAGAAGTACATGCACCAAATGAACAAGGTGTGCGCCAAAAACAACCCGCGGCGTTCCATGTCCATCACGCTGCGGATGCCCTTGCCAATGCCTTGCAAGAACGCCGCGGCCTTGCCCAACACGCCGGTTCGGTTGGTTTGCCGGGACACCCAGTACACGCCACCAAGTCCCGCCAGGCCGGCCACGGCCAAGCCCACCAGAGACGCCGCAGCTGGCAATTGCGCTTCGCGCATCAGTTCCAAGAACGCGTCGAGGTTGGTCACCAAGGCGAACGAAACCAGGCCAAACAACATGACAAAGTCGACCACGCGCTCCGTGATGACCGTCCCGAAGAGCAAATCCACGGGGATGTCGTCGGTTTGGTTCAAAGCCGCACAACGCGCCAATTCACCCGACCTCGGGACAAAGGCGTTCGAGAAATAAGAGAACGCCACCGCGTGCACGCTCCGAACTGGGGAGGCCTTGTGCCCGCTGGGGGCGAGCAGCAAATTCCAACGCAGTCCCCTGGACACAATGGCCAGGTAGCCCATCACGAACGACGCGGCGATGCCCCACCACGAGGCTGAGGACATGTCACGCTTCAGCGCTTCAGGGTCCTCCACGCCTTGCATCGCAAGCCAAAACAGGCCGATGCCGATGCCGAAGAAGGCCAAGTACGTCAAGGCCTTCTTGGCGTTCATGCGAGGCGGTTGGTTTCTGTGTCGGGGAACAACACGTTGGGCTTGAACGCTTTGGCTTCCTCCACCGTCATCATGCCGTAGGCGATCACGATGACCACGTCTCCCGGCTGAACGCGGCGTGCGGCAGGGCCGTTGAGGCAAACTTGACCGGTCCCGCGTTCGCCAGTGATGACGTATGTCTCGATGCGCTCCCCGTTGTTGATGTTGACGATTTGGACTTTTTCCCCTTCCACAAGGCCGGCCGCCTCGATCAAATCAGGGTCAAGCGAGATGCTCCCGATGTAGTTCAAATCCGCTTGGGTCACAGTCAGCCTGTGCAGCTTGGCACGCATCACATTGATCAACATGCCGCAAAATTACTGCAGGGAGGGGACCCAAAGGACCTCCACCCGACGGTTTAGACCGTCGTCCTCACAACAAGGCGCTCCGCCGCCCATCCCTCGCACCTCCACCGACGCGGACGCCAAACCCAAATGCGTTTGCAACCATATGGCCACCACTTCCGCCCGTGCCTGACTCAGCGTCTTGTTGATCGCAGGCGTCCCGGACGCGTCGGTGTGTCCCGTCACATGCCAGTGGCCTTTCCCAGACACTTCGCCAAGCGCCTTCACCCAACCGTCCAAAGCCTCGAGCGCTTCAGGGGTCAAGTCGGATGTGGCGTGGTCGAAGTGCACCCACATGGACGTGGACCTCGGCCAATCCGAACCGTCCGAAGCAGCCCGATTGAGCAACCCGGCCAGCAGATCCAGGGGAAGCATGGTGAACGTCCACCCGCCCTCGGCAGAAAGTCCGTAGCGACGCACTTCGGTTCCTTCGGGGTCACGCAACACGGCCGTCGCGGTGTTGTCCAGGCAACCCGCCAACGTCACTTTCCACACATCCTCCATGTGCAGCCCATCCAGGGCAAGGCAGGGGTCCTGGGATTGGGCGGCCAACGCCCCTGTCGACGTTCGGATTTCGAGGGTGGCGCCCTCGCATCGAGGGGCGTCCAAGCACAACGTCCAACCAGTCGCCAGGCTCTTCGACGCGTTAAACCCCGTCCAAGGCACCACCTTGAGCCGGCCTTCATCCTCTTGCTCGACCGTCACCCAACGCAAGTTGGGTCCTGCCTCGTGCAACCCCACGGCGTGGACGGATGGCACCCCTTCCAGCGCCATACGCTCGGCGCGAAGCCACTGTGTGGCCGCCGCAGCGCGGTGAAGGTGAAAACGGCCTTCCACCCGACTGGCATACACCAGGTCCGCACCCAACCATCCAGGGAAAATTTCGTCTTCCACGGTGTTCAGTCCGTCCAACGGCATGGGCACGGACCACGTCTCATCGGGCATTTTGTAGGACAAAAACAGGTCGAGGTGGTCGGCCCCTTCACGGACCGCCGACATCACGGCCACGGGCCGGGTCGGATGCATGGCCACATGCTGCAGGTGGCCCAAGGAAGACCACGACGGCGCACGGAAAGGAACGAGCGATTCAAGGTGAAGCGGACCGCCGAGTTGGGGGGCCGAATGGAGGGTCCAGGTTTGGTCCAACGATTCCGCCCAATCCGAGGTGCCGTCCAACGTGGTCAAATACACCCGCTCGCCGTCGCCGCCCACGACAGCCACGTGGTCGTCCAGGTCCCAACCTTGGCCGAGCGTGACGCCCGCCGCCATGGCGAACCCCACGCACCACGTCAGCCTCCGGATCAGGACCGAGACTGCTGCCATAAGGTTTGGGCTTGTTGGGCTTCCTCGTACCACGCCTCCCCAAACCGCCTCACGAGCGCGTCTTTGCAAAAGTCAAGCACGGTGATTTTCTCGGCTTTGCCGCACAGGCGCGCCGCCTCACAGATGTGCCATTGGTGGTGGTTGAGGGCGGTGAAGTCGAGCAATTCCTTGACGCGGATCGGGTACAAATGGCAGCTCATGGGCTTGCGCCATTGGGTCTTGCCCTCGAAGTAGGCGCGCTCCAACCCACATTTGGCTGTGCCGTCGGCGTCGAACACGGTGAACGCGCACTCCTTGCCGCCGACAAGAGGGGTGACCAAATCGCCATCCGCATCGCGCACCGCCAACCCTTGCTCCTCGACGGCCTTCCGTCCCGCTTCGGGCAGCAAAGGCGCCACGTGTGGCCAGGCTTCTTCCAGCTGTCCCACTTCCGCTTGGGTCAGCGGGGCGCCGCTGTCCCCTTCCACACAGCAGGCCCCCTTGCACGCGGCCAAGTCGCAGGCAAAATGGGCCTCAAACACATCTTCACTCAGCAGGGCGTTGCCAATCCGAATCATCCAAGCGAAGGTAGCGTGAACGTACCTTTCTGACATGGCCCCGACGCCGCCACCTCCCACCCCATCTCACGACGACAGACAAGTTCAAGCTGAGCGTTGGCTTCAACCTTCACGCATTCGGCGGCTCATTTCCTGGACCGTGGCGTTGACCGCCCTGTGGATCGGATGGACCCTTTCGCAAACGGGAGATTGGACCGCCTTGACCAACGTGCCTTGGAACGGCACATGGCTGGGCGTCGCCATGGTGCTCGCCGTGCTCCGAGACGTGGGTTACGTGTGGCGCCTTCACGCGCTCTCCGAGGGGGTCATGGGCTTGCGTCGCACCGTGTCCAGCGTCCTGCTCTGGGAGCTCTCTTCCGCCCTCACCCCCTCGGTGGTGGGAGGAAGCGCGGTGGCCACGTTCATCTTGCACCGGAACGGGTTGAACTGGGGAAGGAGTTTGGCCACCGTCATGGCCACCGCGTTGATGGACGAACTGTTCTTTTTGACAGCCGTGCCGATCGTGGGATTCGCCGTGGGCTGGGACGCCTTCTTGCCGGCGTCGGCGTCGTGGATCGAGGGGTCCATCCCGGTCATTTTTGGCGGTGGGGTGGCGTTCATGGCGAGTCTGGCCGCGCTCCTGTCTTCCGCCTTGTTCTGGGCCCCTGACCCCACCCACCGCGCGCTCCTCCACCTGTCCTCCCGGCCATGGATGTCGCGATGGGCTGACCGAGTGAACGCCTTTGCAGGGGATTTGAAGGTGGCCTCGCGTGGCTTGCGCGGATTGCCGTGGACCACATGGTGCGCGGCCGCCTGCGCCACCGCAATAAGCTGGACAGCCCGGTTTCTGACCTTGAATGCGGTGTTGTTGGCGTTCGTTGCCCCCATGTTGGACTGGACGGAAGTGTCTCAGTTCGACGTGTGGGCCAGGCAGCTCTCGCTGTGGACGGTGATGCTCATCAGCCCCACCCCGGGCTCGGCCGGACTGGCTGAGTTGGCGTTGCCGACGTTCTTGTCAGGGGTGCTCCCGTTGGTGCTGGCTCCGGCCGCTTGGACAGCACTCGTTTTGGTGTGGAGGTTGCTCACGTACCACCTGTATGTGCTGTTGGGGGCCGTGACCTTGCCGGTTTGGTTGAAACAAACTGGTGCCCCCTCTCGTACCTTTCGAAACCCATGAGCGACAACCCCAACACCCCAGGACGCGGCACCCTCGCAGTGCACGCAGGCGTGGAGCCGGACCCCACCACCGGGGCCATCATGACCCCCGTGTACTTGACGTCGACGTACGTTCAAGACGGCGTGGGCAACCACAAAGGCTTTGAGTACTCCCGCACCCACAACCCGACCCGTTCGGCGTTGCAGGACGCGTTTGCCGCGCTCGAGCACGGCAAGCACGGGTTTTCATTCGCCTCCGGTTTGGCGGCCATGGACACCGTGCTCAAAACGTTGAAGCCCGGGGACGAGGTGATCAGCACCAACGACCTCTACGGGGGCAGCTACCGTCTGTTCACGACGGTCTTCGCCCACTACGGCATCACGTTCCACTTTGTAGATTTGAGCGACCTCGACGCGGTGCAAGCTGCGTTGAACGAGCACACGCGCTTGGTTTGGATTGAAACGCCGACCAACCCCATGATGCAGATCACGGACATCGCCGCGGTCGCCAACCTGGTGAAAGGTTCGGAGGCGCGCGTGGTGGTGGACAACACCTTCGCCTCCCCCATGCTTCAGAACCCCTTGGACCTGGGGGCGGACATGGTGATGCACAGCGTGACCAAGTACCTCGGTGGCCACTCCGACGTGGTGATGGGCTGCTTGGTGACGTCGGACGACGAGTGGGCCGAACAAATCGGAACCCTTCAAAACTCGTGCGGTGCCGTGTCCGGACCGATGGACTGCTTCTTGGTCCTGCGCGGGCTCAAGACCCTGCACCTGCGGATGCAGCGGCACTGTGAAAACGGTGAGGCCGTGGCCCGTCATTTGGCCAAACACCCGGCCATTTCCAAAGTGCACTGGCCAGGCTTTGAAGACCACCCCGGACACGACGTCGCGGCACGCCAAATGCACGGCTTCGGCGGCATGGTGGCGTTCACCCTGGCCGACGACAATCTCGACACGGCCAAGGCCGTGGTGGCCAGCACCAAGCTGTTCACCCTGGCCGAGTCCCTGGGCGGCGTGGAAAGCCTGATCGGACATCCCGCCACCATGACCCACGCGAGCATCCCGAAGGAGGTGCGTGAAAAGACAGGCGTCACGGACGGACTGATCCGCTTGAGTGTGGGGGTGGAAGACGCGGCCGATTTGCTCGCCGATTTGGACCAGGCCCTGGCCGCAGCGACTGCAGGCCGTGGCTGAGATGGCCGTGGTCGGTGCCGGACTCGTCGGCAGCTTGTGGGCCCGCATGCTGGGCAACCGCGGCCACGACGTGGTCGTCTACGAACGCCGGCCAGACCCCCGCAATCTCAAGCTGTCTGCAGGACGAAGCATCAACCTCGCGTTGAGCGACCGAGGGTGGAAAGCCTTGGAATTGGCGGGTGTGGCCGATGCGGTGCGTGAGATCGCGCTGCCCATCACCGGCCGCCGCATGCACGCCGTCGACGGCACCCGGACCTACCAGCCGTACGGCATGGAGGGGAAATGCATCTACTCGGTGTCGCGTGCAGGACTCAACCGCATCTTGGTGGAATGTGCCGAGGCCATGCCCAACGTTCGGTTTGAATTTGACCACAAAAGCCTGGGCTACACCCGTGGCGAACGCGGCGTGACGCTTCACTTGGAGCGCCAAGGAACGCCTTTGGACGTGACGGTGGACCGCCTGTTTGGGACCGACGGGGCATTCAGCGCCGTCCGCGGCCGCATGGCGCGCAACGACCGGTTTGACTTCGAGCAGCGCTACTTGCCGCACGGCTACAAAGAGGTGCCCATGTTGCCTGGTGCGGACGGCGACTTCCAAATGGAAGCGGACGGGTTGCACATCTGGCCCCGTGGCCACTTCATGCTGATGGCCTTGCCCAACCCAGACAAGACGTTCACGTGCACGTTGTTTGGCCCGTACGAAGGGCCCGATGGACTGGATTCCTTGACGGACGACGACAGCGTGCAACGGTTCTTCAACACGCATTTCCCAGACGTGGTGCCCTTGTTGCCCAACCTCACCGAGGACTGGAAGACCCACCCGACCTCGTCGCTGGTGATGATCCGATGCAACCCCTGGAACGACGGCGACCAAGTGGCCTTGATGGGAGACGCGTCCCACGCCATTGTGCCGTTCTACGGGCAGGGCATGAACAGCGGCATGGAAGATTGCACGGTGCTCGACGGGCTCCTCGGTGCGCACGAGAACTGGGACGACATCCTGTCCGAATACACACGCCTTCGGAAACCCGCCGGCGACGGCATCATGGAGCTCGCGCTCCAGAATTACATCGAAATGCGCGACCTCACCGGCGACCCAAGGTTCTTGCTCCAAAAGAAACTTGAGGCACGCCTTCAACAAGCGCACCCCGACGCGTGGTTGCCCTTGTATTCCTTGGTCACCTTCAGCCACACCCCGTACCACGAAGCCCTGCATCGTGGACGCCTTCAGCAACAGGCCATGGAAACGGTCCTGGACACGCCTGAGGCGTGGGGGCATTTTGAGGACGACCGTTGGATGGCCCCCGTCTTGGAAGCCCTCGATACATTGACCCAAGCCAAACCCGCGTGAAGGCGCCTTTGCTTGCCCTGCTCACCTGGGCTTGCATGCTGAATGCAGAGGGCCAAGGCATCTGGGACGACCCGTTTGAAAGCACGCGCAGGACGCACGACAGCAAAGCGTGGACCCTGTCGGCAGGCACCAACCATGTCCATGCGTTGCCCACCTCTTGGAATTCCAGTTGGGTGCTCAACCACGGCACCGCCGCAGCGCCCAAATTGGACACCTTGCACGACGGGCTTTGGACGTCGCTGCCGTCCACCCAATGGCGTGTGGGCCTCGGCCATTTGTGGATGCTTGACGATTGGTTGTGGGCGGACCGCCTCCACCTGGATGTGGGCGTCTCTCGCATGGTGAAGGAAGAACAATTCCTCGGCAGAATCAAGGAAGTCAACGGCACCGATTCTTCCCTCGTGGTGGTGGATGAACTCCTCTTGAATCAGGGGGCGTCCTGGGCCTTGGATGGCCAAATCCACTTGCTCAGCGCCGCGGTCACTGGACCGGACGCTTTTGTGGAATGGAGCACGGGGCTGCGCGGTGGCTGGGTCTTCCAGCAACAGTCCGACACGTTGGCGCCTGTCTTCTTTGAGTCGGCCACCTTGCCGGCCTGGCATGTCGCTTGGACCGCCGGCGTGGGCGTCGGATTCAAAGTGTACCGGGGGCGCATGCTTCGCCTGCACGTGGAAGCCGACTGGTTGCAGTTGGCCCAAGCGCGCACCCCGGATGTGGTTCGGGTGGTGGATGCCGACGTGCGCGGGCTGAACTGGCTGCAAGGTGGCTACAGGCCCTGGCGCGTGACCCTCACGCACGACCTGTTCCGAAGAAAGCCGGCGGAAAGCTGCGCCAACCCCACGCGGAGCGAAGCGTCCAAGACGCTGTTTGACCCCAAAAAGATGAAAGGCGGCAAAAAAGCCAAGTCCACAGGCTTCAAAAAAGCGCTGGAAGAGCGGGAGGATTGGCTGGAATGATCAGCCCCGTTCCTCGCACAGTTCCACCAACACCTTGGCCGTGTCTGAAGGATGCAAGAAGGCAATCCGCTTGTTGTCCGCCCCGCTCTTGGGGCCTGAAATGACGCGGTAGCCCTCTTTTTCCAGGCGCGCAATCTCCGATTCCAGGTCGTCCACCAAGAACGCCACATGGTGCAACCCAGGTCCGCGCTTGGCGATGTGCCTGGCAATGGGGCCGTCTTCGGTGGTGGACTCAAGCAATTCCACCTTGCTGTCCCCGGTTTGGAAAAACGAGGTGATCACGCCTTCGTCTGCGACTTCTTCTCGCTTGTAAGGCTTGACGTTCAAGACATCCTCAAAGATTTTCTCCGCGGAGGCCAAATCGGCCACGGCGATGCCCAGGTGTTCGAGTCGCTTCATGCTGCCAAATTAGGCCTGAGCTACCTTTGGCTGTATGTACGATCCCTCTGTTCTCCCGCTCGATTTGACTGGCAAGCACGCGTTGGTGTGCGGCGCCTCCCAAGGCATCGGTTTGGCCGCGGCCCAGCAACTCGCTGGCCTCGGCGCCACCCTGACGTTGCTCGCCCGGAATGAATCGCGCTTGAAGGACGCCTTGACCTCGCTGCCTGGTGAAGGACACCGAATTGCGGTGGCCGATTTCACGGACAACGAGGCTGTGCGAGGTGCGGTTGACGCGGTGGTCCAGGCGCATCCCGTGCACATCTTGGTGAACAACACAGGAGGCCCAGCAGGCGGGCCCATCACCGAGGCCGGCGTGGATGCGTTTGAAGACACGTACCGCCAGCATTTGGTGAACAACCAACTCCTGGCGCAAGCCGTCTTCCCCGGCATGAAGGCCGCGGGTTGGGGCCGCATTGTGAATGTCATCAGCACCTCGGTGAAAGCCCCGCTCGTGGGCTTGGGGGTGTCCAACACGGTGCGAGGCGCCGTCGCGAACTGGGCCAAAACCTGGGCCACCGAGGTCGCACCCCACGGCATCACCGTCAACAACGTGTTGCCGGGCGCCACCCACACCGCCCGCCTGACGGGTTTGGCAGAGGCCAAGGCAGCCGCCACAGGCCAAACTCCAGCAGACATCCTCGCCGGCATGGCCGCCAAGGTGCCTGCAGGACGGGTGGGTCAGCCGGAGGAGGTCGCGCACGCCATCGCCTTCCTTTGTTCACCGGCCGCTGGGTATATCTCCGGCATCAATTTGCCGGTCGACGGAGGTCGAACACCCTGCCTCTGACTTACATTCGTCGCTCGAACGTCAATCTATACGTCGATGAACACAGATCACCACAACGCCATCAAGGCGTTCATGGATCGAGTTGCCGAGCGCAACCCCAACGAACCCGAGTTTTTGCAAGCCGTGGAGGAGGTCGCCGAGACCATCGTGCCCTTCATGGAAGCCCACCCCAAGTACAAAGACGCCCGCATCCTCGAGCGCATCGTCGAGCCCGAGCGGGTCTTGATGTTCCGTGTGCCTTGGACGGACGACGCAGGACAAGTGCACGTCAACCGCGGGTTCCGCGTGGAATTCAACAGCGCGATCGGCCCCTACAAGGGCGGCTTGCGCTTCCACCCCACCGTGAACTTGAGCATCCTCAAGTTTTTGGGCTTTGAACAAATCTTCAAAAACTCCTTGACCACCCTGCCCATGGGCGGCGGCAAGGGAGGGTCCGACTTCGACCCCAAGGGGAAAAGCGACAACGAAGTGATGCGCTTCTGCCAGAGCTTCATGACCGAATTGGCCCGCCACATCGGCGCCAACACCGACGTGCCCGCGGGCGACATCGGCGTGGGCGGCCGGGAGATTGGCTACATGTTTGGCCAGTACAAGCGCATCCGCAACGAGTTCACCGGTGTCCTGACGGGCAAAGGGTTGAACTGGGGCGGGTCGCTCATCCGTCCGGAAGCCACGGGCTACGGTTGCGTGTACTTCGCCGAAGAAATGCTGAACCACAAAGGGGACAGCATGAAGGGCAAAACGGTGGCCATTTCTGGCTCCGGCAACGTGGCCCAATTCGCGGCTGAAAAATGCCTGCAGTTGGGGGCCAAGGTGGTGACCATGTCGGACTCCAAAGGCACGATCTACGACCCCGAAGGCATCGACGCCGACAAGCTTGCGTACATCAAGGACCTCAAGAACGTCCAACGCGGCCGCATCAAGGAATACGCCGCGGCGTTCAGCTCCGCGAGTTTCCTCGAAGGGCAGCGTCCATGGGGCGTTGAAGTGGACGTGGCGTTGCCTTGCGCGACCCAAAACGAATTGAACGGTGAAGAAGCGGCGACGCTGCTCGCCAACGGCTGCATCTGCGTGGCTGAAGGCGCCAACATGCCCAGCACCCCAGAAGCCATCGAGACGTTTGGTGAGGCGGGCATTTTGTTTGCCCCAGGCAAGGCGTCCAACGCAGGCGGGGTGGCCACCTCGGGATTGGAAATGTCCCAAAACAGCCTCCGCTACAACTGGACCCGCGAGGAAGTGGACGCCAAGCTTCACCGCATCATGAAAGACATCCACGAGCAGTGCGTCTCCTACGGGACCAACGACGACGGCAGCGTGGATTACGTGCGGGGCGCGAACGTCGCTGGGTTTGTCAAGGTCGCAGATGCCATGCTCGACCAAGGTGTGGTGTAACTTCGCTGCATGTTGAAAGCGCACACTGCAAGTTTGATTCACGCCTTGGCCCTGATTGGGTTGGGCGGGTACGGTTACCTCTCCTCCGACACCCCTTCGGTCACGGCTTTGATTCCCGTGGTGTTCGGGGTGCTTCTCCTCGCCATGAACCGCGGTGTGAAGAACGAAAACAAGGTCATCGCACACATTGCAGTGCTGTTGACCCTGCTTGTCGTCGTCGGGCTGATCAAGCCCTTGACCGGTGCGATGGGTCGTGAAGACATTGCAGCTGTGGGACGTGTGGCCGTGATGCTGGCTTTGGGCGTCTACGCCATGGCCACCTTCGTGAAGAGCTTCATCGACGCTCGGAAAGCACGCGGCTGACCCCGTTTCCATGCGGCCCCTCGCGTTGTGGTTTGGCACCATGTTGTGCCTGGTGACGTCTTGCGGCGATGGCCCCTCGGACGACGCGGACGTCCGAGTCGTGGCCGAGCCCAACCTCGCCCAGGCGTCGCGCAACTACATCATGAAGTGCTCGGTGTGCCACGGACCCGACGGCGCACCCGTCTTGCTGACGGCCCCTGACCTCCGAACCAGCACCCTGGGCCTGGAGGAACGCGTGGCCATCATTGCTTACGGCAAGGGGACCATGCCTCCGCACCAAGCCATGCTGAGCAAGGCGGAAATCAGAGATTTGGCGTTGTACATCGAAGCATTTAGACCCTGACGCATGGCCAAGCGCAAGCCCCTTTCCACCGCCAAACCCGCCGAAACGTGCGTGCTCATCGGCCTGGCCACCAGGCACCAACGGCGGGAGCAGTTGGAAGAGTACCTCGAGGAGCTCGCCTTCCTCGCGGAAACGGCGAAGGCCGACACCCAACGCGTGTTCATCCAAAGCATGGACAAGCCCGACGTGAGAACCTTTGTGGGGTCGGGCAAGCTGCAGGAAATCAAAGAATACGTGGAGGAGGAGGAGATCGACATGATCGTCTTCGACGACGAACTCAGCCCCATCCAATTGCGCAACATCGAAAAGGAAATTCCAGAACGGAAAATCCTGGACCGAACCAATTTGATCTTGGACATCTTCGCCCAGCGCGCCGCCACGGCCCACGCGAAGACCCAAGTTGAGCTGGCGCAGTACCAATACCTCCTCCCGCGTTTGACCAACATGTGGACGCACCTGCAGAAGCAGAAAGGGGGCATCGGGATGAAAGGACCTGGGGAGAAAGAAATCGAGACCGACCGTCGGGTCATCCGCGACCGCATCGCGCTGCTGCGGAAACACTTGGCGGGCATCGACAAGCAGATGGCCACCCAGCGCAAGAACCGAGGTGCCATGATTCGGGTGGCCCTGGTGGGGTACACCAACGTGGGCAAAAGCACGTTGATGACGCTGATGTCCAAGAGCGATGTGTTTGCGGAGAACAAGCTGTTTGCGACCCTCGACACCACGGTGCGCAAAGTCGTCATCGACAACCTCCCGTTCTTGCTCAGCGACACGGTCGGGTTCATTCGCAAGCTGCCCACCCAACTCATCGAGAGCTTCAAGAGCACGTTGGACGAGACGCGTGAAAGCGACTTCTTGGTGCACGTGATCGACGTGAGCCACCCTCAATTTGAAGACCACATGGCGGTGGTGGAGCGAACCTTGGCCGACATCGGGAGCGACAGCAAGCCGACCATGGTGCTCTTCAACAAGGTCGACCAGCTGGAGGACCCTGAGGGGGAGCGCAGCCGGGAGGACTTGCAGCGCGGCATCCAGGAGCGCTTCGAAGCGTTGGGCCACGACGTGATGTTCTTGTCGGCCAAAACCAAGGATGGCTACGACGCCTTCCGCCGGGTGATGTACGAGCGGGTCAAGGAGCTTCACGTCAAGCGCTACCCCTACAACCAATTCTTGTACTGATTACCTTCGAGGCATGGCATCCATCCGACAAGAACGCGTGGCCGAGCTCCTCAAGCGCGAGTTGAGCATGATCTTCCAGCGGGAAGCCAACACCTGGTTTGGCGGCCTGTTCATCACCGTCACGCAGGTCCGAATCGGGCCTGACTTGGGGCTGGCGAAAGTCTACCTCAGCTTCATGGCGGTGTCGGACAAAGAGAAGGCCCTGAAAAGCGTCGAGGAAGAAAACTGGCGCGTCCGCAAAGCCCTTGGTGGCAAGGTCGGCAAGCAACTTCGCCGCGTGCCCGAGCTGAATTTCTACCTCGACGACAGCCTGGATTTTGTGGACGAGGTCCAGCGCGCCTTGAACAGCTGATCGGGCATGCGGTTGCCACTGCGCCTCGCCCTGCGGTACCTGGTCAAGCGCCGGTCAAGCACGATGGTGCACCTCATTTCTGGCATTTCCGTCCTGGTCATTGCTGCCGTCACGACGGCGATGGTCTGCATTTTGTCGGCCTTCAACGGGATTGAGGATTTGGTCAAAACCCTGTTTGGGACCCTGGACGCCGACCTCGCGGTCGTGCCCGTCACCGGACAAGTGCTCCCTGAAAGTTGGGGCGCCCACCTCGACAGCTTGGAAGGCGTGGCGGCATGGACCGCTGTGCTGGAAGACGAGTGCGTGGCCCGGGACGGCGAAACCGTCCGGGTGGCTTCGCTGTTGGGCGTCCGCGCGGACTACCCCTCGGTGGCCCCGATTGACCAAGCCGTGGTGGAAGGCAAGTACATGGTCGGCGGCAACACCTTGGGCGTGTCGTGCGCGTGCCTCGGGTTGGGCGTGCGGTCCGAGCTGGGCATCTCCAGCGACGAACTGGAACCGCCGGTGTTCTCCTTGTCTGCACCGATCCGCGGACGGCGGTTGTCCACCTACCGTGAACGGGCGTTCCGAACCATCCCCATGCACGCCTGCGGGACGTTTTCCATCAACGCCGACTTGGACACCCGCTACCTGATGGTGCCCCTCAAAGATGCGCAATCCCTCCTTGCCAGGGAAGGCGCGGTGTCCCGCTTTGAGGTGAAGGCCGCGCCAGGCTGGAGTCAGGACGACCTGGCGCGCCACGTGGAATCCCACCTCAAGACTCAGTTGTCCGACGTCGAGGCCGACGGCTTCAGGGTCCGGACCCGCGATGAAAAACACAAATTCATCACCCAGACGAACCAAGCTGAAAAGTGGGCGACGTTCGCCATTTTGAGCTTCATTCTGGTCGTGGCCGCCTTCAACATCATGGCGTCCTTGACCATGTTGCTCCTGGACAAGAAAGAAGACCTCCAGGTGCTCCGCGCCATGGGGTTGCCGCAAGCGCAGATGGAATCCACGTTCGCGTTGCAAGGCCTGGCCATCAACGTGATCGGCGGCTTGGCAGGCGTGGCGCTCGGCTCGTTGCTCATCATGGGGCAGGCGACCTACGGGTGGCTGACCTTGGAAGGATCTGTGGTGCCTGCTTACCCCGTTCGGTTGGCCTGGGTCGACGTGTTGGGGACGCTGGCTGTGGTGGTGTTTGTGGGCGGGCTGGGGTCAGCCTCCATGGTCCGCCTGCTGTTGCGGCGGCTCCACACCCAGCATTGATGCTCAGGCGAAGACGTGGTCGCCAAACGCCTCGGCGATGTGGTCCAGCTTCTCGAAAATCTGATCCGGCTTGTCCAACGTCACCAACGCCAAGCGGTGCTCCTTGAAATGGGACAACCCACGGAAGTAGTTCGCATAATGCCGGCGCATCTCCACGATGCCCAACCGCTCCCCCTTCCATTCCAAGCTGTGTTTGAGGTGGGTGCGCACCGCCTTGATCCGCTCCGCCATGTCTGGGGCCGGACCTGGATCGCCCGTGGCGAGGTATTGCTTCACCTGACGGAAGAACCAAGGCGCACCAATTGCCGCACGCCCGATCATCACGCCGTCGACGCCGTACTTGTTCTTGTAACGAAGGGCTTTTTCAGGGCTGTCGATGTCTCCGTTGCCAAACACCGGAATCGTCATGCGCGGGTTCTCCTTCACGGCGGCAATCAGCGACCAATCGGCTTCTCCCTTGTACATCTGGGCCCGGGTACGGCCATGGATGCTGATGGCCTGGATGCCGACGTCCTGGAGCCGCTCGGCCACCTCCACGATGTGCTTGGAGTTGTCGTCCCAGCCCAAGCGCGTCTTCACCGTCACAGGCAAGGAGCACGTGTCAACGATTTCCTTGGTCATGGCCACCATCTTGGGGATGTCCTGCAGAATGCCCGCTCCTGCGCCGCGACACGCCACCTTCTTCACGGGACACCCGTAGTTGATGTCCACCAAATCTGGGCCCGCGGCCTCCGAAATCGCCGCCGCTTCCCGCATGGACTCAATCTCCGCCCCAAAAATCTGAATGCCAATCGGACGTTCGTAGTCGAAGATGTCCAGTTTGGCCACGCTCTTGGCCGCGTCGCGGATGAGGCCTTCCGAAGAAATGAACTCCGTGTACATCATGTCGGCCCCGTATTCCTTGCACAAGGCACGGAAAGGCGGGTCGCTCACGTCCTCCATGGGGGCGAGCAAGAGGGGAAAGTCTCCCAAGTCGATGTTTCCGATGCGGGCCACGTTCGTCGAAGTTTCCGCAAATTTACAGCGCGGCATGAAGCCGCCTTCAATCCTTGCCCATGAGCTTCATCCAACGCGCCTTCCAAACCATGCATCCCGCCGCCCAAGTGGTGTTCCTCACATGCCTGGTGTTGACCCTGATGGCCGTGGCCGCGTTTGCAGGCATGCTGTGGGCTGCGGAAGGCGACGTGGTCGCGATGCAGTCGTTGGCGACCTCCGGCATGGACGCCCTGGACCGGTCCGACGTGCTGGCCATGAACAATCTGAACCAGCTCCTGGCCTTCTTTGGCGCCTCGTGGGCGTTCGCGGCCATGGTCGGTCGAGGCCACCTGGGGCGGTTCTTCACCAGGGCACCGTCGTGGGGTATGGTGGGACTGGCAGCAGCCCTGGCCGTGGGGATGAGCCCTGTGCTGGACCTGACGTACCGGCTCAACGAATGGGCGCTGGTGCCTGGGTCGGCGTTGCACACGTGGGCTGGCGCGCTCGAGGATCAAGCCATGGCCATGACGCAGTCCATTTTGGACTTGGACCAGGGACCAGGTTTGGTCGCTGTGTTGGTCTCGGTGGCCATGCTACCTGCCCTGTGTGAAGAGTGGCTGTTCCGCGGCACCCTGCAACCCATCCTGGCCCGCGGCACAGGCAACCTCCATGTGGCCATTTGGGTGTCGGCCGCGCTGTTCAGTGCGATTCACATGCAATTCTTTGGCTTCGTGCCACGGCTGCTGCTGGGCGCCCTCTTTGGGTATTTGGTGGCGTACAGCGGGAGCATTTGGCCCGCCGTGGTCGGGCACTTCGTGAACAACGCCGGGGTGGTCCTGGTGGCCGCATGGATGGGCCCTGAGTGGCTGGACCAAGGGTTGGAGCCCCAGGCCTGGTCGGCGTGGGAAGCCACGGATTGGGCGCAGGCTGCTGGATGTTTGGCCTTGTTGGCGTGGGCCTTGCGCGCCTTCGTCCGTCGCGGCGACAGCGCCACTTACACTTCGGCCCTGGCGCCTTCTGAGGCCTGACCCCAAGACGCCTCCACGAAGGCCTCTGCAATGACCAAATCCTCTGGGGTGGTCACCTTCACGTTCCAAGGGTCGCCCTCGCACAACGTCACCACATGGCCGGCCGCTTCCACCACGCTGGCGTCGTCGGTGAATTGGTCCTGATACGGCGTGTTGAAGGCCGATTTGAGCAAGGCCAAATCGAAACACTGTGGGGTTTGCACCGCACGCATCACTCTCCTGTCCACCGCCACGCTGGCTTGCTCGGACTGGACCTGTCGCAGGCTGTCCTTCACGGGCACCACAGGCACCGCGCTGCCGTGCTCGGCGGCCGTCTTGAAACACGTGCGGATGGTGTCCACCGAAGGAAACGGTCGGACGGCGTCGTGCACCCCCACCACCCCCGTGTCGGGCAATTGGGCCAACCCGTGGGCCACAGAGTGGAACCGTTCTGCACCCCCTGCGACCACCTTGTGGACCCCGGCGGGGCCGTGCGTTTGTTCCAACGCGGCGAACTCCTCAAACAAGCTGTCGTGCAGCACAAGCACCACTTCGGCGTCCGGAAGGGCCTCCCGAAAACGACGAAGGGTCCACCACATGAGTGGCAGACCCTTGACGTTCAAAAATTGTTTGGCCGTCGTCCGGCGCATCCGAGTGCCGGTGCCCCCGGCGACCATGACGACGTACTGCTTCATCCGTTGAAGCGCGCACCCACCGCGTTCCAATCGACGACTTCAAAGAAGGCGTTGATGTAATCTGGACGGCGGTTCTGATAGTTGAGGTAGTAGGCGTGTTCCCACACGTCCAAGCCCAGGATGGGGTGTCCACCGCATCCGACGCCTGGCATCAAGGGGTTGTCTTGGTTGGCGCTGCTGCACACCTCCAACTTTCCGTCGTTCACGCAAAGCCAAGCCCACCCTGAGCCGAAGCGGGTCGCGGCCGCCTTGGCGAAGGCGTCCTTGAACGCGTCGAAGCTGCCGAAAGCGCGGTCAATGGCTTCTCCGAGCGCGCCACTGGGCTGACCGCCGCCGTTGGGGGACATGCAGGCCCAGAACAAGTTGTGGTTCCAAAAACCACCGCCGTTGTTGCGCACAGCGCCGTTGTCGCTGTGGTCACGGAGCAAGGTTTCAATGTCCTTTCCTTCGAGCTCCGTGCCTTCCACGGCAGCGTTCAACTTGCTGGTGTATCCAGCGTGGTGCTTGCTGTGGTGGATTTCCATGGTGCGCGCGTCAATGTGCGGCTCCAAGGCGTCGTAAGCGTAGGGGAGTTGTGGAAGTTTAAAAGCCATGAGACTCGTTGTTTTGGTTGGAT
This sequence comes from uncultured Flavobacteriales bacterium, assembly GCA_938084585.1. Classification (GTDB taxonomy): domain Bacteria; phylum Bacteroidota; class Bacteroidia; order Flavobacteriales_D; family Sanyastnellaceae; genus UBA11663. The sequence continues at coordinate 8,431 of CALKFF010000046.1, read as the reverse complement.
TCAAAGGTTGTCGAATTCAAAGATACTGCGCCGTTCGCCTGGGTGAAGTTGGATTCCTCGGTCAGGGCATGAAGCGCACGGGCCACGGCCTCGTCGCCGTCCATCAAGACCTCGTACGACGCCGACTCGCCCCACAATGTGCGCACCACCTGGGCCAGGAAGCGGTGGCGCAACTTGGCCTCCTCCTCCCCGTCGGGGTTTCGCCAAGACCAACCGCCGCGCTCGGCCTCCTCGCGAACCACAGCGACCACGTCTTGGGTCCAGGCGTCGAGCGACTCGATGTCCCGCACCGCGTTGCACGTTTCGAGGTCCTCGCGATGGCGGTCCATCCAAGAGAACACGGCGTCCCGCAACACCCCAGTCCAAATCCACTCGCTCACCCAACCGCTGGTGCCCGTGCTGTCCCAGGCCACGAAGACATCTGGCGCGATGCCCCCTCCGCCGAAGACTTCACGGCCCATCGGGGTGGTGTACTTCAACGAGTCGACCAACGGCATGCTGTCTGCGTGGTACAATTCGCCGGACGCCAAGCGCACGTCGAAGTCCTCCTCGTAGGCGTCGTAGGGTTTTTGGATGGCGCGGCCGGTTGGCGTGTAGAAACGGGCAACCGTCAACCGCAGGGCGCCTGACCCAGGCACCGGGAATTCTTCTTGCACCAGGCCCTTCCCGAACGTTCGGCGGCCCAAAACCAAGCCGCGGTCGTTGTCCTGCAGGGCCCCCGCGAAAATTTCGCTGGCCGAGGCCGAGCCTTCGTCCACCAGCACCACCACAGGCCAGTCTGCGTAGGGTCCACGGCGACGCGAGATGTAGTTCCTTCGGGGGGACGATTTGCCTTCCGTGTAGACCATGGTTTGGCCTTCGTCGAGGAACAAGTCCAGCATGTCCACCACGGCGTTCAAGTAGCCCCCGCCGTTGCCCCGCAAGTCCACCACCAGCGACGTGGCACCCTGGGCGGCCAGGCTGAACAATGCGCCCTCGAACTCTTGGGCGGTGTTGGCGGCAAACCGAATGGCCTTGACGTATCCCACTTCTTCTTCCAGCATGAAGGACGCGACGACGCTTTGGATGGGGATTCGGTCGCGAATCAAGTGCACCTGGAAGGGTTCTCCCCGTCGGTCGATGCCGAGGTTGACCTCCGTGCCGCGCGGCCCCTTGAGCAGTTTCATGACCCGGCTGTTGTCAAGCTCGGGACCTGAAATGGCCTCGCCCTCGACAGCCACAATGCGATCGCCGGCGCGGATGCCAGCCTTGTCGGAAGGCCCACCAGGAATGGCGGCCACCACCATCAGGGTGTCTTGCTGAATCAAAAACTCGACCCCGATGCCTTCGAAATTCCCCTCCATGTTTTCCGACATCGAGGCAAGCTCTTCGCCCGAGAAGTACACCGTGTGGGGGTCCAACTCATCCAGCATGGCCTCGATGGCCACGTCGACAAGTCGGGTTCGGTCGAAGGTGTCGACGTACAAATCTTCGATGCGGTGCAAGACGTTCATGAGCCGGGCTTGGTCGCCAGAGCCGCCCATGTGCTCGTGGAACGACCGGCCGCGGGACAAGTCGTGGCCCGATTCCCAGGCGCCACAGCCCCGGCCCAACCAAAGTCCGACCACGAGGGCCAACGCCAATCCCAACGGTTGCCAGTTCTTCATTCAGGAAGAGCAACGATTTGGACCCCCGCTTGGTTCAAAAACTCCAAACCACTTGGGTCCTTGTAGGCGCTCGCATACACCACCCGCACGATGCCCGCTTGGTGGATGAGCTTGGCGCACTCGCGGCACGGCGACAGCGTGATGTACAAGGTGGCACCTTGCGCGCTGTTGTTGCTCTTGGCCAACTTGGTGATCGCATTGGCCTCGGCATGAAGCACGTACCAATGGGTTTCTCCTTTGTCGTTTTCGCAGACGTTGGGGAAGCCGCTCGGGGTGCCGTTGTAGCCGTCGGCGATGATCATTTGGTCTTTGACGATCAACGCGCCAACCTGCTTGCGCTCGCAATGGGACAGTTGGGCCCATTCGTGGGCCATCCGCATGTACGCTTGGTCGTATCGCAGTTGCTTCTCGTCCATGAAGGCCAAAGGTACACCCCGTCGTAGCTTGCGGCATGCGCATTTACACACGCACCGGAGACGACGGCACCACAGGCCTGTTTGGGGGAAGCCGCATCGGCAAAGACGACCTCCGCATCGAGGCCTACGGCACCTTGGACGAACTCAACGCGGTCCTGGGACGTGTGGGCACCCACCCTTCTGTGGCACCGTGGTCGGCGCACCTCACGCGCATCCAAGGCGACCTGTTTGCCATGGGCAGCCACTTGGCCACCACCGACCCTGCCTTTGCAGAAAAGCTGCCCGCCTTGGATCCTGACGGGGACGCCAAGCTCGAGGCTTGGATGGACGAGATGGAGGCCAGATTGCCGGCCTTGACCACGTTCGTCTTGCCCAGCGGGCCTGCGTCGGCCGTGGACGCCCATGTCGCCCGCACCGTGTGCCGCCGTGCCGAGCGGCGCTGCGTGGCCTTGAACAGGGCCGAACCCATCGACCCTTTGATGTTGCGGCAATTGAACAGACTGTCCGACGCGCTGTTCATGCTGGGACGATGGCTGGCCCACGAGGACGGCGAAGGCGACGTGCCTTGGTTGCCCTAGGGCTTGACTCGCATTGAGATTCGGTTATTTTTGCGCGCAGAAGCAAGACGCATGTATTGGACACTCGAATTGGCTTCCTACTTGGAAGACGCCCCTTGGCCCGCCACCAAAGACGAGCTCATCGATTTTTCGATGCGCACCGGTGCGCCCTTGGAAGTCGTGGAGAACCTTCAACAGTTGGAAGACGACGGCGAGTCGTTCGACACCATTGAGGACATCTGGCCAGACTACCCTTCCAAAGAAGACTTTTTCTTCAACGAGGACGAGTACTGAACCGTCCCGATTGCCTGCATTTCAGGGCAAAAGAAAAGGCGGGACCTGCGTCCCGCCCCACTTGACATTGAACTAGGAAGAACTTGCGTTCATCCTACCGCGCCAAAGGAGACCAATCCCTTGGCTCAGGCAATGTGAATCAAATGTTTGGGAAAAACAAGCGATGGGGAATCAATTCCTCATCAAGCGACGCGTGGTGACCCCCGCCACCTGCTCCACCACAACCTCTCGATCCGCCGTCAATTCGCGCACCACTGCGACGTCTCCATGGCGCACGGTGAGCAACAACAACCCGTCTTCTCGACGCACCTGAAAGGCCTGACTCAGCAGCTCTTCCAGGGTCTGGAGGCGGATGTCGTCGCGGTCGGTCACCAACCCAAAGTGCGTCGCGTGCTGTTGCATCATGCGCACATGCACCCCGGCACGGTCCAAGGCAGAAAAAAGGTCCTTGAGGTGGTCTTCCGCCAAGAAACTCTGGTCGGAGGTCGCCACCTCCACCCACACTTGGTCGTCGCGCCAAATGAACATGGGCTGGTCCGGCACCAAATCCGGGAAGTCGTCGATGAGGGTCGCCGGGCCTTCAGGCGACAAAAACGACCGAATCCAAAGCGGAAGGCCCCGCTGCTGCAAGGGCTTGACGGTCCGAGGGTGGATGACGCTCGCCCCGTAATAACTCAACTCGAGGGCTTCTGCATGGTCCACCTTGGGCACGGTTTGGGCTTCGGGATGCCACTTGGGGTCGGCGTTCATCATGCCTGGCACGTCCTTCCAAATGGTCACCGACTCGGCCCCGACCGCCACAGCCAGGAGGGCCGCGCTGTAGTCCGACCCCTCTCGCCCGAGGGTTGACGTCCTGCCGCTGTCGTGCCGTCCGATGAACCCTTGGGTGACGATCACCTGAGACGCTGCCAACGACTCGCGAAGCGACGCCCCTGCGTCCCCCAAAGCGGCTTCGTCCACCCTCGCGTGCCGGTGCGGTCCAGAGGTGCGCACCGTTTCGCGCACGTCCCACCACACCGCGTCCAGCCCCTGGGCCACACACCAAGCCGCCACCAAGGTGGTGCTGGCCAGTTCCCCGGCCGACACAAAGGCGTCGTACGCCGCTTCGGTGAGGCCGTCGTGTGGGGCCGATTGGGCTTCTTGCCACGACGCCTTGAACACGCCTTGGAGCCGGTCGGCCACGTCGAGGCCAAGTTCAGCCGCCACGTCAAGGTGCGCCTGCACAATGTCGTCCCAACGTCCTTCCTGCTCGGGGCCAGCAGTGCGCCACACCTCTTCCAAGGCGTTGGTGGTTTTTCCCATCGCCGAAACCACCACCACAGCCTGTTCCTCGGGGCGCAGGTGGTTTGCCAAGAGTTGACCCACCCGGCGGATGGCCGCGGCGTCCTTCACCGAGGCGCCGCCAAACTTGTGGGTGGAACGTGGGACTTGCTCAGCCATGCGCTGCAAAGTTGGCCGGCGAGGGCAACGTCGCCAAATCTTCGTCAGTCAATCGGCCGTTGAGCCAGGTGTCCGTCAACGACGCCCCCAACGTCTTGTAGAAGCCGATCGCTGGTTCGTTCCAATCCAACACTTGCCACTCCAGGCGCTTGGCGTTCACCGACCTCGCATGGGCGGCCACGGCGCGGAACAGGGACCGGCCGACACCCTGGCCGCGCCAAGGTTCAGTGACGACCAAATCCTCGAGGTACCACGTCAAGCCTTTCCACGTGCTGTACCGCGCGTGGTGAAGGGCCATGCCCACGATTTGGCCTGACGCCTCGGCCACGAAGCACTCAAAACGGCCCTGGGCCATGTCCGACCGCAAAGTCTCCACAGTCAGGGCGACTTCCTGCTCGGCGCGCTCGTAACGGGCCAATTCCACGATGAGTCCATGCACCACAGCCACCTCCGACGGGGCGCAGGAACGAACAACAACTCGTGGTGAATCTTCAGAAAGGGCCATGGCGTCCAGGCGAAGTTACCCCCTACCTTGGCGGCACGCCTGCCTGCACATGGAAAACCTGCCCTTGGCCCCCCTGGACATTGTGATTTTTCTGACCCTGTTGGTCGGCGCCGTTCGCGGGTTCACAAAAGGGCTCGTCTTCTCCGTGGCATCCCTTGTAGGGTTGGCCGGTGGCATCGCCGCCGCGGCCCATGGATCTCACCTCGCCGCAGAGCAACTCGCCCCCCACGTGTCCTGGTCGGCCAATTCCATCCACATGGCGTCCCTCGCCATCACCTTTTTGGCGGTGGTCGTCGTGGTCCAACTCGTGGCCAAGCTCATTGAAAAGGCCTTGGACCTCGTGGCCATGGGGTTCGTCAACAAGCTGGCCGGGGCGGTGTTTGGGCTCGCCAAAATGTGGCTCATCCTCTCCTTCGTCATCTTGCTCGTCACGAGCGTGACGGGATCACGAAGCTGGATCCCCAACCAAAGCGGCGAGAGCGTCTTGCTCGGGCCTGTGGAAGCGGTGGCGCCCATGCTGGCCCCCAACCTTGACGTGAGGGACCTTCAGGTGCCGGACCTCAACGGACGCCCAGGGCTTCAAAATGAGCCTCCACCCGACGCTGAAGACGATTCATCATCTCGTCGTGAGAGACGTCGTCGGTCCAAGAAGCAGAAACGCTCGCGTAACACTTGATCTTGGGCTCGGTGCCGGACGGACGCACCGTCACGCGCGACCCTTCTTGGGTCACAAATTGCATCACGTTGGACGCCGCTTGGGGCAACGCACGGAGCACTTCCCCTTGCGGGTTGCGGGCTTCGCGGGTTTGGAAGTCCAAGATCTCGACCACGGCCTCCCCTGCCAGTTCCTGTGGGGGCGACGTGCGGAACCCCTTCATCATGGCGTCGATTTCCGCCTTGCCATTGCGGCCCTCCTTGACCAGGCTCACCAACCCTTCTTTGTAGGCCTTGTGGCGCTTGTGGATGGAGGCCAAACGGCCCAACATGGTCTCGCCTGCCCGGTCCAACTCGTGGGCAAGCTCCGCCAACAAGCAGCAACTCTGAACCGCATCCTTGTCGCGCACGGCGTCCCCGACGAGGTAGCCGTAGCTCTCCTCTCCTCCAGCCACGTACTGCAGTTTGCCCTCTTCTTGACGGATGGCTTCGGCGATGAACTTGAACCCCGTCAACGTCTCGCGCACCTCCACGCCATATTCTTTGGCCAATTCGGCCAACAGGTCAGTGGTCACCACCGTTTTGGCCACAAACGAGGGGCGGTCAAGTTTGCCGGCAGCTTGCCATTTGGCCAGCACATGGTCCACCAAGAGCGCCGCCGTCTCGTTGCCATTCAGCAAACGGAACCCGTCGCCGTCCGGCACAGCGATGCCCACGCGGTCTGAATCGGGGTCGGTGCCCATCACGATGGCGGCCCCGACCTGCTTGGCCAAGGCCACGGCCTCGGCCAGCGCCGCCCCTTCCTCGGGGTTGGGGCTGTGCACTGTGGGAAACGCCCCATCCGGAATCGCCTGGGAGGGCACTTCATGGACGTTTCTGAATCCAAAGGCCTTCAAGGCTGCAGGCACGGCGAGCGCCCCTGTGCCGTGCAAGCCGGTGTACGCAATGGTCAAATCCGACCCGTTCGCCACCAAATCTGGCGACAACCGGAACGAGGCCAACACGTCGCGGTAACGGTCATCCCAAGTTGCGTCCAGCACGTGAATGCCATCTTGGGTTCGGGCCACGGGCTGGTCCGTGGACAACGCCCTCACTTCCGCCACAAGCTGGGCATCTTCTGGTGCGACCACCTGCCCACCGTCGGCGGCGTAGACTTTGTATCCGTTGTAGATGGACGGGTTGTGGCTCGCAGTCACCACCACACCGGCCACTGCATCCAACTCGCGCACCGTCCAAGACAATTGTGGGGTGGGACGCAACTCGGGGTACAACCATGGCTCCAACCCACTCGCGGCGAGCACCTCGGCGGTGATCTGCGCAAACTCTTGGCTCTGATGGCGGCTGTCGCACGCGATGGCCACGCGGAGCGGTTGCTCCAAAATGGGTGCGCCGTGCATCTTCAACAGGTGGTTCGCCAAACCTTGTGTGGCCAAGGCGATCGTGGTGGCGTTGATGCGGTTGGTGCCAGGGCCCATTTTGCCCCGCAAACCGCCTGTCCCAAAGGACAAGTCGGTGTAAAACGCGTCGATCAACGCCTCCCGGGCGTCGTCGTCCTGGTCGCACGTATCCAACCAAATGCGCACCGTGCGCTGCGTGTGTTCGTCGTGGGGGGCTTGGGTCCAGGCCTGCGCTTTGGCCTTGACCTCCTTCAAGAGATCCTGGTCGTTCATGGACCCCAAAGTTCAACCTTCCTCCCGCAATTCCCAGCACGCCCCCAGGGCATTTTGCCAGGATTCGAAGGTCCATCCCATCTCCTGGTGCAAGGGCGCGCCGTCCAACACACTCCACGCCGGCCGGGTGGCCGCGGTGGGAAACGCGTCGGAGGCCACAGCCTCCACAGGAACGTCCAATCCGGCATGCCCCACGATGGCCGAAGCGAATCCGTGCCAAGTGGTATGTCCGGCGTGGGCGAAGTGACGGATGCCCTGCGGCATGGCCTGTCCGCGCTCGGCCATGTCGAGCAACGCCTCCGCCAACGCTGGGGCGGACGTGGGGACCCCGTGTTGGTCCTTCACCACCTTCAACCGGCCGTGCTGTTCGGCCAACCGCAGCATGGTCGTGAGAAAGTTGCTTCCACGTGCGTCGTACAACCACGCCACCCGGACCACTGCACCGTTGACGCCGCTCGCCAAGAACGCCTCCTCCCCTTCGAGTTTGCTGGCGCCATAGACCCCCAACGGGCCGGTGGGCTCCAAAGGACCCAAAGGAACCCGATCTACTTTACCGAACACGTAATCAGTGCTCACGTGAATCAAAGCCACTCCGTGTTGGCTGCAGGCCTCGGCCAGGTATTTCACCCCTTGGCCGTTGATGTCGAACGCCCGTTCCGGTTCACGCTCCGCCAAGTCCACCTCCGTGTAAGCCGCTGCGTTGACCACCACGTCGGGGGTGTGTTCCGCCAAAGCGTCATGGATGGACGATGGGTCGGTGATGTCCAGGGCCGATTGGTCAAGACCTACGACGTGCAGGGTTCTCCGACGCCCGCCGAATTCCACCAAGCGAGAACCCAGCTGGCCCTTTGCGCCAGTCACCAACACCCGTGTTGCGCGATCGCCCTCCTGCATGGGTCAAAGAAACCGCAAAAAAAGCAGGGAGAAGTGCAACCCTCCCGAATCTCTCTCGTAGAGTTATGTAAATAAACGGGTTTGGCACGGTGCTTGACCTGTCGAATGCGAACCCAAAAACCCACCTCCATGAACATCACACGCGCCCTTTTTCTGACCTGTGCCATGGCGGCGGTGAGCCTGTTAAGCATGGGCCAAGCCGCCAAGACCCCAACCACGCAGCCCGAAAACGCTCCTGAAACCAAGGCCGACATCTTGCTGCTGGACAAATGGCGGCACGTGGGGTTCCACCTGATTTCCGACTGGCAAGGCGGTGAGGTGGACTCGGTGTTGGACGACCCGACGTTTGGGTTTG
>CALKFF010000045.1 GCA_938084585.1 uncultured Flavobacteriales bacterium | reverse complement strand
CGGGCGGGGTGATTCCGTCCATTCAGCTCAATCCACAAAAAGAAAGAGGCCCATCGACCTCCTTCTTTTTGCAGCCCCGCCAGGACTCGAACCTGGATCAAGCGTTTAGGAAACGCCTATTCTATCCCTTGAACTACGGGGCCCCGCGCACAAATTGAGCGAGCGCAAAGATGCGACCATTTGTAGTTTGGTGCCATGAAGAAATCCTCTGTGTTGACTTGGGTGGCAGCGGCTGCCGTGGCAAGCACCTTGGGGTGCAGTTCGACCGACCCTGCCTCCCTCGCATTCGTGCGCAACGCCCAAACCGTGGAAACGGTATTCCGGGCGTTTGAAGCAGAAGACGCCGAGGCGTTTTGGGGCGGGTTTGCAGAAACTGCGGTTTGGCGCGGCACCGGGGTGAACGCCCCGACGACTTTGTCGAGGAAGAAGATGCGGTCGGTGTACGACGCGTTTTGGGCTGAATTCGACTACGAATTGATGGAGCCTCCTCATTTCTTGCCAGGCGTGGATCACGAGACCCAGCGGCCCAACGGCTCGGTGAACGGCATGTTCCTGTGGGAAGTGTCCAAGACGGCGGAGGACGGTTCGCGCAAGGCCGTGCAGCTTTGGATCTACGAATCCTTCAACTTCAACGACGATGGCGACATCGTGTTCACCCAAGTGTTCAGCGACCTGGCCTCGGCCTACCGCATCCTCCGTGAACCCACCACGACCGGCGACGAATGAAGTTGCCTGACCCCAGCTTGGAGCTCCGACCAGGAAACAAGGTGGTTGTCTTTGTCCACCACCTCGTCCCTGGTCTGGATGCAGAGGAGCTTGACAAGTACCGGCACATGGACGACGCCGCCCTGGAGGCCGCCCGCGCCATTCCCGGCCACTTGGGGCACGAGTTCGCCTCGAACGACCAGGGCACGGTCTTCATGAGCTATTGGGAAAACGACGAGGCGGTGGCCCTGTGGGCCAAGCATCCCTTGCATCAGGAGGCCAAGCGACTCGGACACGCCGTGTGGTACGAGGCCTACCGGACCATGGTGTGCACGGTGGACCACCACCGGCTCAAGACCTGAACGCGGTGCAACAAAAAACCCCGCACTTGCGTGCGGGGCTTGTCGTTGTGGGCAATACTGGACTCGAACCAGTGACCTCTCGCGTGTGAGGCGAGCGCTCTGAACCAGCTGAGCTAAATGCCCTTCAAAGCAGGTTCCGTCGAAACGGACGGCGAAGATACGCAAGGGCTTGCGTTTTGCAAGCCGATTTGCACTTCGAAATGTGCGCCCTGCAGGGCTTGAACCTGCGACCAAGAGATTATGAGTCTCCTGCTCTGACCAACTGAGCTAAGGGCGCGTGCAGCGCGAAGGTACGCTCGACCCTTCAGAATCAGTCCTCGGACGTGCCATCGGCCCCTTCTTCCAGCCACTCGAATTCCAGTTGCCGCTTCGCCAAGTCGGCCGCCACCACCCGAACGGTGATCTTGTCGCCAAGGCCGATTTTGGTCCCCGACCGCAGGCCTTCAAACATCATGTGGTCCTCGTCGAACACCCATTGGTCCCATGGGAAGGCTTGCTTGGGCACGAAGCCTTCGCACTTGTTGCCGTCCAGCTCCACAAACAGGCCCTTGCCGATGGTGCCGTTGACCAGCCCTGTGAACGTCTCGCCGATGCGAGAGCTGAGGAATTCCACCTGCTTGTACTTGATGCTCGCGCGCTCCGCCTCCGCCGCCCGCTTCTCCATGGTGGAGCTGTGGTGGCACCGTCCGTCCAAAGGCCCCGAGTCGGCGCTGGCTTGGCCGTCGAGGTAGCGCTGGAGCAGCCTGTGCACCATCACGTCGGGGTAGCGCCGAATGGGGCTGGTGAAGTGCGTGTAGTATGGGAACGCCAGGCCGTAGTGGCCGATGTTCTCCGTGTTGTACTCCGCCTTGGCCATGGTGCGGATGGCCATGGTTTTCACGGTGTTCTCCTCCGGCGTACCCGAGGTGGCCGTCAGCAAATCGCGCAAAAGCGACTCGGCGTTGCCCGGCGTGGGCTTGGGCATTTCATGGCCAAACCGGCGCACAAACACCCTCAACTGTTTCAGCTTCTCCGGGTCGGGACGGTCGTGCACACGGTACACGGCCGTGCGCGTGGGCACCTGCTTTTCTGGATGCACCTTCGCCAGGAACCGCGCCACCTCCACGTTGGCCAACAGCATGAAGTCTTCGATCAACTTGTTGGCCTCCTTCATGCGCTTCACCACCACCTTCAATGGCCGGCCGGCCTCGTCCAGTTGGAACCGCACTTCTTCCGTGTTGAAGTCGATGCCTCCGCGTTTGAAGCGCTTGGCACGCAGCTTTTGGGCCAAGTCGCCCAACACCTTCAACTCCTCGGCCCGGTCGCCGTCCCCGGTTTCCAAGCGCTGTTGCGCCTCCTCGTAGGCGAACCGCCGGTCCGAGTGGATCACCGTCCGCCCAAACCACCGGTTCACCACCTCCGCCGCCTCGTTCATCTCGAACACGGCGCTGAACGCGAACCGGTCTTCGTGGGGGCGCAGCGAGCACAGGTCGTTGGACAGCACCTCCGGCAACATCGGAATCGTCCTGTCCACGAGGTACACACTCGTGGCGCGGCTCACGGCCTCCCGGTCCAGCACCGAGCCCGGTTGCAAATAATGCGTGACGTCGGCGATGTGGACGCCAACTTCCCAATGTCCGTTCTCCAGCTTTTGCAAGCTCAGGGCATCGTCGAAGTCCCTGGCGTCGGCCGGGTCGATGGTCATGGTCAACACCTCCCGGAAATCGCGCCGGCGGGCCACCTCTTTGGGGTCAAGTCCGTGTGGGTTGTCGGGGTCGCTGGCCTGGAACGCCTCGGCGGCGGCGCTGACCTCGGCGGGGAACTGGTAAGGCAATCCGAATTCCGCCAGAATGGCGTGCATCTCCACCTCGTGCTCCCCTTGCTGGCCCAGCACTTCCACCACGCGCCCCACGGGCTGGTCCCGCGGGTCGCCCCATTGCTCAAGCGACAGCAACACCTTGTCCCCTTCCGTCGCCCCATTCAGGTGGCGTGCGGGAATGAAAAAGTCGGTGTGCAGACGTTGGTCGGAGGGTTTCCCGAACCCGTAATCCCGCACGAGCGTCACCGTCACCACGTAGTGCTCACGTAGACGCTTGGTCACGCGTTTCACGCGGGGCGTCGAGCGCCGGCCGCGCTGCCACCACTCAATCTCCACAGTGTCCCCCCAAAAGGCGTCGGCCGTGTTGTTCTTGGGCACGCGGATCTCGTTTCCGTCGGCCATGCGCACGAAGCCAGTGCCCATGCGGGAAATCTGGATGGTGCCTTCGTTCCCTCCTGCAGAGGGGTCAAACTCCGGCGCCGCCATCACGTACCGGCCACGACCCAAATCTTCAAGCTGGCCCTTCTCGGCCAATTCTTCCATGAGCGCCATCACCGCCTGACGCACATCGTGGTTCAGGATGCCGAGCGCCCCGGAGATTTGCTTGTGGTTGAGGGCCTTGCCGGCGCGCTGCCGAAACACCCGCAGGACGGCTTTCCTCAAGTCGGTGGGGGAGCCGTAGTCCGACTCGCCATGCATCCCGCGCTGGCCCTTCGAGCCCCGCTTGGACGGTTGTCCGTGGCCGGGTCCCCGTCCCACAAACTTGTCGCCACGTCCACCGCGGCTGCCTTTCCTGCCCATGACCCAAAGATGCGGCTTGTGGGCGAACTTGCGCGTCCATGACGACCCGATTTCTCCCCACCGAATGGCGCGACTACGCCTTGCTGGATTCCGGCCACGGCAAACGCCTCGAGCGGTTTGGAGAACTGACCCTGGTGCGTCCCGACCCCTTCGCGCTCTGGAAGCCGTCCGGCGACCCGCGCGCCTGGACCCGGGCCGACGCCACGTTCGAGCCCACGGGCCGAACCCACGGCAAGTGGCGCTCCGCCCCCGGCACCCCCACCCGGTGGCCGTTGCGGTACCGGTCGGACGCCTTGGATTTGACCTTCGGGTTGGAGATGACGAAATTCAAGCACGTCGGCCTCTTCCCCGAGCAGGCCGACAATTGGGAGTTCTTGGCGGCCAACCTCAAGCCCGGCGACAAGTTCCTCAACCTGTTCGCCTACACCGGCGGCGCGAGCCTCGCCGCGCGCCAAGTGGGCGCCGACGTCATCCACTGCGACGCCATCCGGCAAGTCGTGGATTGGACACGCACCAACATGGATCGAAGTGGCTTGGACGGCATCCGCTGGGTGGTGGAGGACGCCATGAAATTTGCACGTCGAGAAGCGAAGCGAGGCAACACCTATCAAGGCATCGTCCTCGACCCGCCCACCTGGGGCTTGGGCCCCAAGGGGGAAAAGTGGAAACTGGAAGACCAGCTCCTGGAGCTCATCGAGGTCGTCGCCTCGCTGGTGGCCCCCGGAGGGTTCGTGGTCATGAACACCTACAGCGGCATTCCCCCGAGTGCGTTGGAAACGATGTGGTCCCTTGCGTTGCCCGACGCCGCCATCGAGGCCGGGGAACTGTGCTTGCGGGCGGAGGCAGGCCACGATTTGTCCACCGGATCGATGGTCCGAGTCACCCGAAACGCATGACCTCACAACCCCGATGGTTCACCTTGTTGGCGACCGCCTTGCTCAGCTTGGGCACGCTGCTCCCCAACGAAGCCGCCGCCCAAACCCAGCTCTATGAGCTGCAGGGCTTCCGAGAGCTGGCCTTGACACACACCACCATCGCCATCTTGCCGTTCAAAGGCGCTGCATTCGTCTCGCCCCTGCAGTCGATGATGCAGGACGACGCGGACATCCGGCGTGAGGCGGACCTGCGTGGGTTGGAAATGCAGGCCACCTTGGAGTCCTGGTTCTTGAAGCGGTCCGAGCGCGGCAAATTCATCGTGCAGGTGCAACCCACCACGGAAACGAACGCCATCCTCAACGACAACGACGTCACCTTGGACAACCTCACCGAGCGCACGCCCCAAGAGGTGGCCAAGCTCCTCGGAGTCGACGCCATCATCACGGGAACGGTGCAGGCCCGCCAGCCCTCCATGCTTATGGCCGCGGCCGTGTCGTGGATGACCCAAGGCGGTTCCAACGTCAACTCCTACGCCATGTTGGACTTGGAGGTCTACGACACGGAATACGGCGAATTGCAATGCAACTACCGCAAGCGCATCCTTCGGTCGCCGCTTGTGGGGGAGTCGAGGTTGCTGCACATTTTGGCCCGAAAAACGTCCAGGCGCATCGCCTACAAGGGCAAACTCTGAGCATCCGTCGGGCGCAAGGGCCGCACTATTTTTGCGCCATGGCACAGGAAAGCGTGATGCTGGGGCTCAAGCTGCCCACCGACCCGCGTTGGGTGAAGCTCGTGGAGGGCAACATTTCGGAGATTTTGACCGACCACGCGTGGTGCGAGCAAAAGGCCGCGTCCAACGCCATCAGCACCATCGTGCGCTTTCCTGAACTGACCGACCTCGTCGAAGAATTGACGCGCATCGCCCAGGAGGAAATGGAGCACTTTGGGATGGTCGTCGAGAAGATCAAAGCCCGCGGCTGGACCCTGGGCTACGAGCGCAAGGACGACTACGTCGGTCAGCTCTCCAAGATCATCAAGCGCGGCGGGTCGCGCGAGGAACAGCTGGTCGACCGCCTGCTCTTCGCCGCCATGATCGAAGCGCGGTCGTGCGAACGGTTCAAAATGCTTTCAGAGCGGATTGAAGACCGGGATTTGGCCTCGTTCTACCGCGAGCTGATGATCAGCGAGGCCGGACACTACACCACCTTCCTCAAGTTCGCCCGGAAGTACGGGAACGGCATCGACGTGGACGCGAGGTGGCAAAACTTCCTCGACAAGGAAGCCGAGATCATGCAGGGCTACAGCGTCAAGGAGACGATGCACGGCTGACGCCGGGCTCGCCCAACGTCACCCTGGCGCCCACGTACACCATCCGGCCAAAAATCGGCCCGTACACCAAGCTGGCGTCCATGTTGTTTTCGAAGTCCTGGGACGCGTAATCCGAGGCCAAATGCGAAGCCACAATCGGGTTGGCTTGCCGGTAGTTGAAAATGTTCTCCACCCCGAGGTAGAGGTCCGTGCCCGGCTTGAACGTGCGGGAGACCTGGCCGTTGACCACGACAAAGTCGTCCTCCAACGTCGCCGCATTCCGCCCGTCGAACACTTCGTTGGGCCGGGGAATCCGCTGCGGCCCCACCCACTGCACCGTCAGGTCGCCCATCCATTGGCCCCCTTGGTCGTTGGCTTTGGAAGCGTAACTCCACTGCGTGAAGGCACGGTGCTTGGGCACGTAAGGGTCCAGAAGCGTGCCTGCGGTCTCGGCGCCCAAGCGCTGCGTGGTGGCGTGCACGAAGCGGTAGGCCAGGCGCATGTCCACGCGACGGTGCACCGACCACCCCAGCTCCGCCTGGGCGGTCAACGAGCGTGACTCCCGGTCGTCGAGGTTGTAGATGTGCACGGCGTGCGGGTCTTGGTCCAAATCGACCACGGCGCGGTTTTGGAATTCCGTCCAATACCCATCCAGGGCGAAGTCCGCGTCCCGGTACCCCAGCTTGAACTTGCTCGTCAGGTTAAGGCCGGCGTTCCAGCCACGCTCGGGCTCCAGGTCTGCGATGTGCCACACCCGGTTGCTGGCCCACACCCCAAGTTCCTCCATCAACACGTTGGGCGTTCTGAATCCAGTGCCCGCCACCAACTTGAACGAGGTGTTCTCGGTGGCGCTCCAACGCGCATGCAGGCGGGGGGTCACCACCGTGCCCCACAAGTTGTGCTGGTCGACGCGCAACCCAGACACCACCGTGGCCCGGGGATTGCCCGACCACGTCGTCTCCAAAAACGCCCCAGGCACGCTTTCGGTGCGCGCCAGGCTGTCGTGCGTCGGCAAGTCGACAGGCACGGCCGGCGCCTTCCACGTCCCTGACTCGTCGAAGTCGTCGTAGAGGTAACTGACCCCCGCGGAGAACGCCCAGTCAGGCGACCCCATGAAGCCGCTCCGCAGGACTTTGCCTCGGAACGTGTTCTGGACGCCGTCGTAGTTCCGAACGCCGAAGTGGTGCTGGTGTCGGTGCGTCGACAGCGACCACTGGCTGCCCCACGACCGGCCTCCCTCGCCCGGAAGCACATACCCCACCTTGGCTTGAATCACGGCACGTTGGATGTCCGTGTCCATGGTCCAGCGCGGGGCGACAAAGTCCCCAAACATGCCGCCCTGCCGTTCCATGTCCACGGCGGACAGGGCAATGTTGGCGCGCATCCCGCGGTCCCCGATGAACCGCCACTCGTTGCGGACCACAAAGTCCTGACGCAGCGGCGTGTCCATGAACCCATCTTGGTTGCGGTCGTTGATGCGGCGTCCCAATTCGCCGTGCGTCATCAGCACCGTGGTCCACCTTCGGGAGACCTCGTGCCGGCTGACGTGGTTGAATTCCATGCGGCCGGAGCCGCCCAAAAACAGGTTCAAGTGGAAGGGTTCGGCGGTCTCGGCGTTGCGGTGGGCGACGTTGATTTGGCCGGTGAAACTTTCGTAGCCCGACGCCACGGTCCCCACGCCTTTGGAGATGTAGATGCTCTCAATCCACGGCCCGGGGATGAATCCCATCCCTTGCACCACATTCAGGCCGCGAGGGCCCGGCAAGTTGTCGACCAGCAACTGGGTGTACTTCCCCGCAAGGCCCAACATGTGGATTTGACGGGTGCCGGTCACCGCGTCCGTGAAGCTGGCGTCCACCGACGCGTTGGTTTCAAACGCCTCGCTCAAGTTGCAACACGCCGCCTTGCAGAGTTCTTGACGGCTGAGTTGTTGGATGTTGATGGGGTCAAGCAGCGACACGCTCTGGGAACGCTCCTCAAAAACAATGTCCGCGGATTGCAACAACACACCTGGCTCCAGAGGAATGTCCAAGTAAGTCTCCCCAGTGTACAGCACATCGACCGTGGTGTAGCCCACCATGCTCACCCGCAAGGTGTCGGGGTTGAGGCGGGGCTTGATTTGGAAAAACCCATACGCGTCGGTCGTCGTGCCTTCCGCGCTGCCCTTCCACATCACCGTGGCTCCTGGAAGGGGGTCGAAGGAGGCCTTGCCAACGTGCTCTCCCGGGGCATGGTCGTGGCCTGAATGGTCCTCAGGGGCGAAGACCTTGCCGCGCAAGGACCCTTGGGCCGATGCCACACCCAAAGTCGCCAATGCCAAGACCCAAGCCGAAAGAATGCCGCGCATCGCCGTCAATGCTCGTGGTCGTGGTCGTGGTCGTGGTCGTGGCTGGGGCATGAGGCGTGCTCACGGTACTTGCAGCAGCCGTGGATGTTGGCGTACACCTCGTCGCTGGCCTTGAACTTGTCCGTGTCGTGGCCCACCGCCGTGGCCAATTTGTGGAGACGTTCTTCGTCCCACTTCTTGGCCCTGTACACCACATGCAGGGTGTGCGTGTCCAGGTCGTAGTCGGCCGCCACGATGCCCTTCTGGTCGTACGCGGCTTCAATGCGGTTCTCGCACATGCCACACAGGCCGGACACCCCGAAGGTCAACTCCGCCTTCTGCGCCCATCCAGACGCGGCCGAGGTCAAACACACCAACGCAAAAAGAGAACGAGCCATCATGCCTCAAAGGTACGATGGCCCGTTCAAAAAGGAAAAAGGGTTGTCACTCAGGTCACTCGCCGGTCAACGACGAGCTCAAGAAGTCGCGGTTCATGCGCGCGATGTTGCTCAAGTCGATGCCTTTGGGGCACTCCACCGCACAGGCGCCGGTGTTGGTGCAGTTGCCGAAGCCTTCCTTGTCCATCTGCTCCACCATGCGGGTCACGCGGCGCTTGCGCTCAGGCTGGCCCTGGGGAAGCAACGCAAACTGACTCACTTTGGCCGACACAAACAGCATCGCCGAGGCGTTCTTGCACGTGGCCACGCAGGCACCGCATCCGATGCAGGTCGCCGCGTTGAACGCTTCGTCCGCGTCGGCCTTGGGGATGGGAATGGCGTTGGCGTCCAGGGTCTCGCCGCTGGTGTTCACCGACACGTATCCACCTGCTTGAATCACGCGGTCAAACGCACTGCGGTCCACCGCCAAATCCTTCACCACAGGGAAGGCTGAAGCGCGCCATGGCTCGATGGTGATGGTGTCGCCGTCCTTGAACGAGCGCATGTGCAATTGGCAAGTCGTCACACCGCGGCCTGGCCCGTGGGCCTCGCCGTTGATGAACATGGAGCACATGCCACAAATGCCTTCGCGGCAGTCGTGGTCAAACACCACAGGATCGCCGCCCTCGCGGATGATCTTGTCGTTGAGCACGTCCATCATTTCAAGGAAAGACATGTCGCCGGTCACGCCTGAGAGCTGGTGCGTCTCGAGTCGTCCTTTGTCTTCTGGGCCGTCTTGGCGCCAAACTTTGAGCGTCAGATTCATCGTTCTGGGTCTTCCTGATTATTTGTAGCTACGCTGCTTCAATTCAATGTTGTCGTACACGAGCTCCTCTTTGTGGAGTTCTGCGTCCTTGGGCGCGCCCTTGTGCTCCCACGCACTCACGAACGTGAATTCGTCGTCGCGACGCAGGGCCTCCCCTTCCTCAGTTTGGTGCTCCTCGCGGAAGTGTCCACCGCAGCTTTCCTCGCGCTCCAGGGCGTCCTTGCACATCAACTCTCCCAATTCCAACAGGTCCGCCACACGGCCAGCCTTGTCCAATTCGGGGTTGTATCCGTGCAATTTGCCCGGCACGCGCACCTTGGCGTAGAACTCGTCGCGCAAAGCAGAGATGTCCTCAATCGCCTGGGTCAAATCTTCTCGGTTGCGGGCCATGCCGCAGTTGTCCCACATGATGCGGCCCAACCGACGGTGGAAGTCGTCCACGGGTGTGTCACCGTCGTTGCCGATGAACTTCTCCAAGCGGTCTTTCACAGCCGCTTCCGCTTCCATGAACTCTGGGGTGTCGTTGGCGATGGCCCCTGTACGGATGTCGTCGGCGAGGTAGTCGGCGATCGTGTAAGGCAACACGAAGTACCCGTCGGCCAAGCCTTGCATGAGCGCCGAAGCCCCCAAGCGGTTGGCGCCGTGGTCGGAGAAGTTGGCCTCTCCAGCCGCGTACAACCCAGGCACCGTGGTCATGAGGTTGTAGTCGACCCACAAGCCGCCCATGGTGTAGTGCACCGCGGGGTAAATCTTCATGGGCGTCTCGTACGGGTTGTCGTCCGTGATCTGGCGGTACATGTCAAACAGGTTGCCGTACTTCGCCTTGACCACAGCCTTCCCGAGTTCTCGAATCTTCTCGTCGCTGGGGTTCTCGAGGTTCATCACGTTCGCCTCGGTCTTGCCGTAACGCTCGATGGCGCTTGCGTAGTCCAAGAACACGGCCTCGCCCGTTTCGTTGACCCCAAACCCGGCGTCGCATCGCTCCTTCGCGGCACGCGACGCCACGTCACGTGGCACCAAGTTGCCGAACGCAGGGTAGCGGCGCTCGAGGTAGTAATCGCGGTCCTCCTCCTTGATGTCGGTGGGCTTCAACGTGCCCTTGCGCACCGCCTCGGCGTCCTCTGCCTTGGCTGGGACCCAGATGCGTCCGTCGTTGCGCAACGACTCGGACATCAACGTGAGCTTGCTCTGGTAGTGGCCGCTCACGGGAATGCATGTGGGGTGAATTTGCGTGAAGCAAGGGTTGGCCATGTAGGCGCCCTTCTTGTGGGCTTTCCATGCCGCACTGACGTTGGATCCCATGGCGTTGGTGCTCAAGAAGAACACGTTGCCGTACCCGCCGGAGGCCAAAACCACGGCATGGGCGCTGTGGCGTTGAATCTCCCCGGTGACGAGGTTGCGGGCGATGATGCCGCGGGCTTTGCCGTCGACAATCACCACGTCCATCATCTCGTGGCGGTTGTACATCTTCACCTTGCCCTTGGAAATCTGGCGGCTCAACGCCGAGTAGGCTCCGAGCAGGAGTTGCTGGCCTGTCTGGCCCTTCGCGTAGAAGGTCCGGCTCACCTGCACCCCACCAAACGAGCGGTTGTCGAGCAACCCACCGTACTCACGGGCGAAGGGCACGCCCTGTGCCACGCATTGGTCGATGATGCTCGTGCTGACTTCTGCCAAGCGGTGCACGTTGGCCTCGCGGCTGCGGTAGTCGCCGCCCTTCACGGTGTCGTAGAAGAGCCGGTGCACCGAGTCGCCGTCGTTCTGGTAGTTCTTGGCGGCGTTGATGCCGCCCTGGGCTGCGATGGAGTGCGCACGACGTGGGCTGTCCTGGAAACAGAACGCCTTCACGTTGTAGCCCATCTCGGCCAGCGACGCGGCCGCGGAGCTGCCTGCCAATCCCGTGCCCACCACAATGACGTCGATCAGACGCTTGTTGGCTGGGTTGACCAGGCGAATGTTGTTTTTGTGGTTGGTCCACTGGTCCGCCAAGGGACCTTGGGGGGTCTTTGAATCAAGCATGGGTTCAGCCTTGGGTCATGAAGAGGTACAACGGAATGGACGCGAACGCGAGTGGCACCACCACCGCAAACGCCTTGCCCACCATTTCAATCCAGCGGGTGTACGTCTCGTGGCGCACCCCGAGGCTCTGGAATCCGCTTGCGAATCCGTGCCAGAGGTGGAAGCCCAACGCCGCCATGCCCAGCACGTAGAGCGCCACGGCCGCTGCGGCCATGCTGTTGACAGCAGGGTTGAAGTAGTCCAACACCACGGTGTGGAGGTCCTTCAACGCCACGCCGTCGACCACTTGGGTCGGCATGTCGCTGAAGTGCATCTTCCACCAGAAGTTCTGCATGTGGGTGACGATGAACACCAACACGATGGTGCCGAGGACCGCCATGTTGCGGCTGCTCCAACCGGAGTTGGCCGACCCCTTTTCCACCGCGTAGCGCACCGGACGGGCCTTGTGATTCTGCATCGTCAGCACCACGCCGTCCACCAAGTGGAACAGCACGCTGGCGTAGGTCAAGTACGAAAGCACTTTGACCGCAGGGAACGTGGTCATGAACAGGGCGTACTCGTTGAAGGCCGTTTGGCCTTCTTCACCAGGGATGAAAAGCTGGAGGTTTCCGAGCAGGTGGCCCACCAAAAACAGGCAAAGAAAAAGGCCTGTCAGGGCCATGGCGTATTTCTTCGCGATGGAAGATTTCAAGATTCCAGAAGAGCTCATTGCGTAGGGCGTAGATAGGTCCTTCAAAAATACGCCACCCCAGTCCGGGCGCCAAGCAGAACCATTCTAGACTGCAATGCAGGGGAAAGAAATGGGGAAGGCCCGACATGGACCCTCCCCTTGCGGTCACGCGTGGGCCGGACGTTTCTCCAACATGAGCATCTCGTTGGCCACCACTTCCGTGATGTGCCGGGTCTGCCCTTCTCCATCCTCGTACGTCCGGTACGTCAACCGCCCCTCGACCGCAATTTCCAGGCCCTTCCTCAGGTGTTGACCCGCCACTTCCGCCAGACCGCCCCAAGCGACCACGTCGTGCCACTGGGTGCGTTCCACCTTCTCTCCTTCGCTGTTGCGGAAGTGTTCGTTGGTCGCCAAAGGAAACCGGGCTTTCACCTTGCCGTCGTCGAAGGTGATGGTCTCGGCGTCCTTGCCGAGTCGTCCAATCAATTGGACTTTGTTGCGCAATGCATTCATGGGTGTGTGTTTGATGTCTGAGGCCAAACTTCCGGACCTCCATCGCCCCTCAGCCGGGGAGTTCACAGGCGTGGATGCGGGCTTTGCGGGCGCTACCTTTGCGGCCCATGAATGACGTACGCGTTCGCTTTGCCCCCAGTCCCACCGGCCCCTTGCACATGGGCGGTGTCCGGACGGCCCTCTACAATTGGTTGTTTGCCCGCGCCCATGGCGGCACCTTCATCCTTCGCATCGAAGACACCGACCAAGGTCGTTTTGTGGAGGGCGCCGAGGCCTACATCGAAGAGGCCCTCGCCTGGTGTGGCTTGACGCCCGATGAAGGCGTTCAGGCCGGCGGCGATTGTGGGCCGTACCGCCAGAGTGAGCGCACCGCCCTGTACCAAGACGCCGTGCAAACCTTGTTGGACCAAGGGTTGGCCTACGAGGCGTTCGACACGCCTGAGGAGCTGAACGCCCTGCGGAAAGCGGCCGAGCCCGACGTGTGGCAATACGACGCCTCGACGCGCGGGGGGCTTCGCAACAGTTTGGCCTTGGGCGCCGACGAGGTGGCCCAACTCAAGGCAGATGGGGCGCCCTTTGTGGTTCGGTTCAAGACGCCTGAGGCGGACGAGGCGGTGGTGTTTGAAGACGCCATCCGCGGGGAGGTGAGCTTCCAAACGGCCGTGCTCGACGACAAGGTGTTGATGAAGGCGGACGGCCTTCCCACCTACCACTTGGCCAACGTGGTCGACGACCACCACATGCGCATTTCCCACGTCATCCGCGGGGAAGAATGGTTGCCGAGTGCCCCGTTGCACGTGTTGTTGTACCGGGCGTTTGGGTGGGACCACCCGGTGTTTGCGCACTTGCCTTTGATCCTCAAACCCACCGGAAACGGCAAGCTCAGCAAGCGGGACGGCGACGCGGGCGGGTTCCCTGTGTTCCCGACGAATTGGACCGACCCCAAGAGCGGCGACACCTGGCCTGGGTACCGGGAGCAGGGCTACGCGCCGGAAGCTTTCGTGAACATGCTCCTCATGTTGGGGTGGAACCCCGGCGACGAGCGCGAGCTCTTTTCTGCCGAGGAGGCCGCAGAGGAATTTTCCTTGGACCGCGTGGTCAAAAGCGGCGCCCGCTTCAACCCAGACAAGGCGAAGTGGTTCCAAGAGCAGCACCTCCGCGGGTCCGGCTCAGCGCCCCACGTGGCCGCGCTTCACAAACTCGCCTCCGAGAAGGGGTTGGGTTGGGACGAGGACGCCTGCACGCAGGTGCTGGACATGATGCTGGAGCGCGTGACCTTCTTGCACGACATCGTCGACACGGCCTGGCTCCACGCCGCGCCCACAGACTTCAACGCCAAGCTGGTCAAGAAGAAGTGGAAAGACCAAACCTCAGGGTACCTCGAGGACTTGGCCTCCGAGCTTGCGGCGCTGGAAGACTTCAGCAGCGAGGCCGTAGAAACTCGGTTCAAGGCGTTCTTGGAGGCGAAGGAGCTCGGCTTTGGCCAGGTGCTGTTGCCGTTCCGAATTGCGTTGACGGGCGAAGGCGGGGGGCCGTCGATGTTTGACTTTGCGGCGTTCCTTGGCCAAGAGGCCACCCTCCAACGTTTGCGTGACGGCATGGCCGCCGTGGAAGAGATGCGAAACCATGACTGAGAACAGGATTGAAGTGAACGGCATGCGGGTGTGGGCGCACCACGGCTGCATGGAAGAAGAGGCCATCATCGGCCAGGAGTACAGCATTGACGTGACGATTTGGGCCGACTTGGGCCCGAGTGCCGCCACAGACGACCTCGACAAAACGGTCGACTACGTGGACGTGTACCGCATCGTGAAGCGCGAGATGGGCGTGCGAAGCAAGCTCGTCGAACAAGTCTGCGACCGCGTCGTGAAGGGACTGCGCGCGGAACTTCCGTTGGCCCAGCGCGTCGAAGTCAAGGTGACCAAATTCCAACCGCCCATCGGCGGCGACTGCGACCACATCTCCGTGGTCATGCAAGGCTGATCAGTCCAGCACCATTTCTGGGACATCGTCCGGCACCACAAGCGGACCGGCCGTGGCGGCGACGATGTCGTCCACGCTGACGCCAGGCGCGCGCTCCACCAGATGGAACGCCCCGTCGCGGATGTCCAGCACCGCGAGGCTGGTGACGACCCGCTTGACGCACCCCACCCCGGTCAACGGGAGGGAGCACGCGTCCAACAACTTGGATGCGCCCGCGCGGTTCGTGTGCTGCATGGCCACGATGATGTTCTCGGCAGAGGCCACGAGGTCCATCGCGCCG
>CALKFF010000044.1 GCA_938084585.1 uncultured Flavobacteriales bacterium | reverse complement strand
CTATGTCGAGGAGGGCGAAGGCACGCCGCTCGTCTTGTTGCATGGGCTGTTTGGTGCACTGAGCAACTTCTCAGAGGTGCGCGCGCATTTCAGCCAGCGCTTCCGGGTCATCACCCCGATGCTGCCGATTTACGAGCTGCCCATGTTGGAAACGAACGCCAAAAACATGGCGAAGCACATCGCCGGTTTCTTGGACGAGCTCGGATTGGAGAAGGTCCACTTGCTTGGCAACAGCTTGGGAGGGCACGTCGGGTTGATTTACACCCGCGACCACCTCAACCGGGTGGCGTCCCTGACGCTGACAGCGAGCAGCGGGCTGTACGAGAACGCCTTTGGCTCCAGCTTCCCACGCCGGGAAGACAAGAGCTACATCAAGGACAAGGTGGCGGTGACGTTCCACGACCCCAAGCACGCGACCCCCGAGTTGGTGGACGAATGCTTTGAAGCGGTCAACAACCGGAACAAGGTGCTCCGCATTTTGAGCATCGCGAAGTCGGCCATCCGCCACAACATGGCCAAAGACCTGCCCGGCATGGATGTGCCGGTGTGCTTGATTTGGGGCAAGAACGACATCATCACCCCACCTGAAGTGGCGGAGGAATTCTTGGCCGGGTTCCCAGATGCAGACTTGTTCTGGATCGACGAGTGCGGCCACGCCCCCATGATGGAGCACCCCGAGACCTTCAACGGCATCCTCGCGGACTGGTACACAGCGCGAGGCATTTCCTGAGCATGTCTGACGAAGCGCACGGATGGGACATCAAGGAGGCGACGTTCGTGAAGAGCAGCGCCCAGCCGTCAGAATGCCCCAAGCCTGACCGGCCGGAATACGCGTTCATCGGCCGTTCCAACGTGGGGAAGAGTTCCTTGCTGAACATGTTGGTCGGGCGAACGAGTCTGGCCAAAACGTCAAGCACCCCGGGCAAAACCCAGCTGATCAACCACTTCGACGTCGACGGCACATGGTACTTGGTGGATCTGCCTGGGTTTGGCTACGCCAAGGTCAGCAAGAAGGACCGGGTCAAGTGGATGGAGGTGACCAAGCGTTACCTCGACAGCCGCACGAACCTCATGTGCGTGATGATGCTCGTGGACTCGCGCATCCCCGCCCAGAAGGTGGACTTGGAGTTCATGGCTTGGATGGGCAGCGTGGGGTTGCCGTTTGTGCTGGTGTTCACCAAGGTTGACAAGCTGAACAAGGCGGAGCGCGCGGCGTTTTTGCCCGCCTACGAAGAGGTCATGTTGACTCAGTGGCACAAGATGCCGCCGGTGTTTGTGACCAGCAGCAATTCGTCCGAAGGCCGGGAGGAGGTGCTGCGTTTTGTGGCCCAAACCAACGGGCTCTACCAGCCTTGATTCAATTCAGCCCTCCAGCACGCCAATGCGTTTGGCGAATTCTTGGGTGAAGCCTCGCACGGCGGTGGCGTGGTCCTTGTCGGACGTCGCGCGCTCGTACGTGTCGGCCAGCGTCATCATGGTCTGCACCACAAACGACCGCATTTCCTCCACGCTCATGTCCTTGGTCCAAAGGTCCATGCGCATGGCCGCGTGCTCTTTGGGGTTCCACATGGACAACACCATGGCTGAGGCTGCTTGTTGCGAAATGCCGCCGTCCTCTGCGGTCCAGTTCATCGCGACGGGGACTTTGTTTTCGTCGGTGGTGACGTCAATGGTGATGCGGGATGTGGCCATGCCGCGAAAGTACGCTCAGGGCCGGTAGGTGCGCAAGAACGGTTGCGGGTCTCGGGCCGTGAACCAACCATCCACGGGAAGGTCTCCCTGCGCTGCGGTGTGGGCCTGTACCATCTTCCATCCCAGGTAGGCCCCCAGCTTGTCTGGGCTCTCCTGGGGGATGTCGCCCACGCGGGTGAACGGACCTTCTTGGAACCAACGCATGACCTCTCTGGGGTTGTCGTTGAACATGCGCTCCTGAGGCTGCACTTGCGCCCAAATGGCCGGCTCGTTCGCTTCCGCCCAGGCCCATTCTTCCGCAGTCCAATTCAGGAGTTGTGCAGGCGTGGCGTCCGGCATGCACAGCGAAGTCAAGTGCAGGATTTGGCCCCAAAACAACATGAGGTCGGCCGTCCTGGCCCCGGGCGGGATGCGGTGCTGTTGGGTCACGAGCAACCAGCCTTTCATGGCGTCCGACGCCATCCATTCTGGCTTCATTCTGTTCAGGCGGTATTGGGGGAATTGGCTCGGAGGCAATTCTTGAAGCAGCGGCTGGGTCGGCCCCATGAACCAGTCCAGTCCGACGGCAAGGCATGTGGGGGTGGGGTACAACGCGAAGTTGAACCCCGAGGGCATCCAGACGACGTCTGGAATCGGGTCGTCTGGGAACAGCACTTGGTGCCTTTTAAGGCCATCCAAGAGGGCTTCCGTTTCCCGACGCAAGACGTCCTTTTGTCCTGAAGTGGAGTCGATGGCCTCAAGCATGGGCCGCATCTCGCTCAAAAACTGACGAAGGACATCCACCGTGGCGGTGTCTTGGGCTTCCCCGAGTTGAAGGATGTCTTCGCACCACAGGGGCCAAAATTCAGGGTGAGCCTCCGTCATGTGCACCATCGCCTTGGCACGGTTTTGGTCCTCGGGCAGGTCATGAAGCACTTTCATCCAATCAACGACCTGGTGGTCGGCAGGCAGGCGCACGCCCTCGGTGGGAATCTGGGTGGGGTCCGACGCGCACGACACCCACATCGCGGCCGCCAAAACACACACACTCAGGTGGAACAAAATGCGTTGGGAAACCATGTGTGGCTGAAGGGGATTGGTAGATTTGGACAAACCGTGGGAACGATGACGCAGACAAAGATGTGCAAAGAACTTGGCCTGTGGGCCCTTTTGTGGGTTGGGGTGTTGACCTCGGCATGGGGACAAGGGCATGGGTTCCGCATGGGGCTCGCCATGGACCCGAACGTCTCGTGGATGAACTCGCGGGATTTTGAGCACACGACGGACGGGGGGCGCGCTCACTTTGGCTATCAGTTCATGGCGGACATCATGTTTTCCGAGACGTACGCCTTCGGCACCGGGGTGCATGTCTTCCGGACGGGGAGCCAAATCGAATATTGGGAGCCCGCCACGGATTCAACCTTGAGCCGGGTCAGCCGCGACTTCAACAACCAGTATGTGGAATTGCCATTGACCTTCAAATTCCGCACCAAGGAAATCGGGTACACCACGTACTTCGGTCGGTTTGGCACAGGCTTGGGCCTGAACACACGACGCGCCGCAGAGGAGGTCCGTTACGTCGGGTACACCGCGGAGGACGGCACGTGGTCGCCCGTGGCCAATCCTGCAATCCCATCCCCTGACAACATTTCGGCCGACTTCGCCACCTTGTTTCGCGCGTCGCTGATCGTGGGGGTCGGGTTGGAACGGAAGATCGCAGGTCCGACTTCGTTGATGGTGGGCTTGACCTACAACAACAGCCTGTTCAACACCCACAAAGGGCTCGATGTCGTCAAGGTGGACGGCACTGGTGTGCCGAGGTTTTCCGAGGCCGGAGAAGCGCTCACCACGGCCTTGGATGGCCACGACAGCTACCTCGCCTTGAGCGTGGGCATTGTCTTTTGAACCTTTGTGGACATGACGCAAGCGATGAATCCTGAAGCGGTCGCCGAGCACATCGTGGCTTGGTTGCAAGCCTACCTCGAGCAATCCGGCATGGAAGGTTGGGTTGTGGGGGTCTCGGGCGGCATCGAT
Source organism: uncultured Flavobacteriales bacterium (assembly GCA_938084585.1). Classification (GTDB taxonomy): domain Bacteria; phylum Bacteroidota; class Bacteroidia; order Flavobacteriales_D; family Sanyastnellaceae; genus UBA11663. The sequence continues at coordinate 56,234 of CALKFF010000044.1, read as the reverse complement.
TCGGCGGTCACCTCCACCTTGTGCGCGTTGACTGGCGCGCCCACCGTGTGCGTGGAAATGCCGATTCATCAAGCGCCGGATCAGGTGTCCCGCGCATCGAAGCACATCGAATCGCTGTGCGCTGGGCATCCCCGTGTGCGGCGGTCGACGGTGTCTCTCACAGAGGTGTACGACACGTTTGCCAAGGCCCTGCCTGACGGCCCCGACGAGAGCCGCGGACTGGCCATGGCCAACTCGCGTGCGCGCTTGCGCATGACCACGCTCTACGCGTTGGCCCAACGGGCGAAGTCCCTGGTGGCGGGCACCGGCAACAAAGTGGAAGACTTTGGGGTGGGTTTCTACACCAAATACGGGGACGGCGGGGTGGACCTTTCGCCCATCGCCGACTTGAACAAAACCGAAGTCTTCGCGCTTGCGGCCCACCTTGGCGTGATTGAGGAGATTCAGCAGGCTGCGCCCACCGACGGCCTGTGGGGCGACGACCGCACCGACGAAGACCAATTGGGCGCCACCTACCCCGAGTTGGAATGGGCCATGGGGTGGGAATCCCAAGGGCATTCAGAGGAGGAGGAAGCCGGGTTGCCCTGGCGGCAGCAAGAAGTCTTGGCCACCTACCGGCGTTTCCACCGTGCCAACAAGCACAAGATGGAGCCCATTCCTGTCTGCGAGGTGCCGGACGATGTCCGGTTCAGGGCTTGACGCCTTCCTCCGTCACGACGAGGTCAGTGTCGCATTCCAGGCGAATGCGCGCTTCCAGGTCGTCCACCTTCAGCGTCACCTGGTACGGGCCCGCAGGAATGTGGTTGTCGTCGTCCAACAGCGAGATGGGCACCTGTTGCATGCCCCGCACCAAGCGGACTTCTCCACGGTCGTAGACCCGTCCTTCTTGGGTTTGCAGTTGGTCGAGGATTTGGTCGGCGCTGAGTCCACCTTCCCCTTCGGGGCTTTCCTCGGAGACCGGCATGGTTCGGAGGCGCACTTGGGCGGTGCCGTCCACCGGAGACCAAACCCAGCACATCGCCCTGGGTGCTTCGGGTTCGGACCATGCCCATCCGCGCGTGTTCCAATCGTCCCGACGCACGACCTCCACCTTCGCGTCCACGAATTCCAGGGGACGCGTGTCCAAGGTGGTGGACGTCACGTTGTCTAGGCTGGACAGGTCCATGCGGTAAATGCCTCGCCCGTGGGTGCCGACGATCAAGTCGTTTTCTCGCTCTTGCACGACCAGGTCATGCACAGGCACGCGGGGCAAATCGCGGTGCAGCGCACTGAACGATGCGCCGGCGTCGGTGGTGAGGTAGGCGCCGCCGTCGGTGCCCACCACCCACCATCCAGGGTGATCTTCCAACTCGACCAGGGCGTTGACGGGTTCCGAGGGCAGATCCTTGCCCCAACGCTCCCACGTTTCCCCCCCGTTGCCTGTCGCAAACACCCAAGCGTCCAGCGCATCGTGCCGGTAGCCGTTGAGTGCCACCACGAGCAGGTCGGCGTCGTGGTGCGACCACATCACTTCCGCGACCCAGGCGTGCTTGCGGCCGTCGCCCTTGCCGAGCGAGGTGGGGATGGGCATGTCCAGTTGGTTCCAGGCGTGCCCCCCGTCCATCGACACGTGCACCAGGCCGTCGTCGCTGCCCACGGCCAATTGGCCAAACCGTTCAGGGTGTTCTGCCAGGGTGGTCAAGGTCCCGAACGGCACATTTCCAGCGCGTCCGCCACGGGTCAAGTCTCCGCTGAGGGTTTCCCAGGTTTCACCCTGGTCCATGGAACGGTGAAGCTTGTTGGACCCCATGTACAAGATGTCTTGTTGGTGCCGGCTCAGCAAAATGGGTGTCTGCCAATTCCACCGGAGCGGAGTCTCGCCCAGCGCGTGGGTGGGGTGCAGGCTTGTGGATTCCCCTGTGGCCAGGTTGGTCCTGCGGTACCAGCCAAACTGGTAGCCCGTGAACACGATGTCCGCGTTCCTGCGGTCGACTTCGATTTGCATACCGTCGCCGCCCCCCAAGCCGCGGTAGGGGTGTTGCCCTGTTTGGTGCCAGGCGGGGTTTTCCTTGTGCGTGTGCGGGCCTTTCCACGTGCCGTTGTCTTGCAGGCCCCCGTAAACGTTGTAGGGTTCAGCGTCGTCCACCTCCACGGCGTAAAACTGGCCCACGCTTGGGCTGTTGCACTTGATCCAGGATGCGCCGCCGTCCCACGACACGTTCATGCCACCGTCGTTGCCGTTGAGCACGTGCCGCGGGTTGTCAGGGTCGATCCAAACTTTGTGGTGGTCGACGTGGACATTCGGGGCGCCAATGTGCTCAAACGTTTGGCCTCCGTCGGTCGATTTCAGCAGAGGCACCCCCGCGATGTACACGGTGTTGACGTCCGAAGGGTCGACGCTTACCGTGCCGAAGTAATAGCCGTAAGTGTACCATACGTCGTCCAGCCAACCTTCATGGGTGCGTCGCCATGCGCCGTTTTGGAAGGCGTACAACTCAGGGCCGACAATTTTTGTGTCAAACAACGCCGCATTCCCGTCAGAGAGGTAATCGTGGAGGGCCCGAGGCGAGAGCTCGGCCCGCTCGACACGGGCTTTGATGGCCGCCGCGCTGTCGGCGGATTGGAACCCGTTCTCGTCCAAGTAGGCCTGCAGGGTGTCGTTGTCCAAGGCCAAGAAGGCCTCGGCCGACATGTCCAAAAACGACGCGGGGGTCAATCCACCCTCCTCGGCAACAACCTCGTCTTGGGGCCGGGCGGCTTGGTTGTCGATGAGGACGTACAAGGTGTTGGATGCCGCATGGTGGGCGAGGCCGATTCGGCCGGCGTCGGGGCCTTCAGGAAAACCGTCGAGCTGTGAAATGCGGGTCCAGGTGTCGCCGCCGTCCTCAGATTCCCAAATGCCAGAACCTGCCCCAGCCTCCGTGAATTCATGGGCCCGCCGGGTGCGGTCCCAGGTGGAGGCGTAGAGGTGGTCAGGGTTGCGAGGGTCGACCACGAGGTCCACCGCACCCACGACCGATTTGGCGCTCCCTTGCACGGTCAAGACGCGCGTCCAGGTGTCGCCGCCATCTTCCGTTCGGTAGACGCCTCCTCCTTGGTTTTCCGAGTACAATTCCCCCAAAGCCGCGACCCACATGCGGTCAGGGCGGTTGGGGTCGATGCACACGCGTCCAATGTGGTGCGTCCCTGTGAGTCCGGCGTGGGCCCACGTGCGTCCTCCATCGTCGCTTAGGTAGACGCCGTCTCCGGCGTACGAGCTTCGCGAGGAATTCACCTCGCCTGAGCCGACCAAGATGCGTCCGGAAGGGTGCGCGTCCACCGCGCCAAGCATGGTGGTGGCTTCGAGCAACGGCTCGAAAGTGGTCCCGTGGTTGGTCGTCTTCCAAAGCCCGCCTGTGGCGTAAGCCACATAGGTGGTGTCGCCCACCACAGACAAGTCCACGACCCGGCCGCCCATGACCGCTGGGCCGATGTTGTGGAGCTCCAGGCCGCTCGTCCAAGATTGTGCCATCATGGCGTCACGGTCCGCTTGAACGGCCTCCCGTTCTTGGGTGGAAGAGGCTCCCCAAGACTGGGCTTGGGCGTCAAGGCCCTCTGTCAACAGAAGCAGGACGCACCCGATGCGAAGGGTGTGGTGGATGGGCATCATGGTTGAAGCTTGGGGTTGTTCTTGTGGCGGTCTTGGTCGCGTTGGGTCTTTTTGGCCACGTTGGCCTCCAACGCCGCGGTCAGGTCGACGCCGGTCTGGTTGGCCAACGCCAAGAGCACCCAGAGGACGTCGGCCATTTCGTCGCCGAGGTCCCGGCCTGCGTCGCTCGGCTTCTCGCTTTGTTCGCCGTAGCGGCGGGAGAGGATGCGGGCCAACTCGCCCACTTCTTCGGTGAGGATGGCCAAGTTGGTGAGTTCGTTGAAGTAGCGCACCCCGATGGTTTGGATCCAGTGGTGCACCTCGTTTTGGGCCTCGCGGATGGTGAGGTCGTTGTCTTGCGGGTCGGCGAAAGTCAAGGGGTCCATCATTCTTTGTGTTGGGTGTCCATCCAAATGGTCACTGGGCCGTCGTTGGTCAATTCAATTTGCATGTCGGCGCCAAACTCCCCGGTCGCGACGTCTTGGCCGAGTTCGCGCGAACACGCCGCGACGAACCGCTCGTAGAGTGGGATGGCGTGCTCGGGGTGGGCCGCCCGGATGAACGACGGTCGGGTGCCTTTTTTCGTCTTGGCGTGTAGGGTGAATTGGCTGACCACGAGCATGCCGCCGGCCATGTCCAGGACGCTTGCGTTCATTTTTCCCTCGTCGTCGTTGAAGATTCGAAGGCGCACGAGCTTGGCGGCGAGCCAGTCGGCGTCCGCCTCGGTGTCCGCGTCTTCGATGCCGACGAGGACCACCAATCCGTGCCCGATGCTCCCGTTGGGCACGCCGTTCACGTTCACTTGGGCTTGGCTTGCCCGCTGCACCACCACTCGCATGCTGCAAAATACGGGGACAAGACGTGGAAAAGATGCCTGAAAAGCATGGGGGTGGGAGGCGGCAGGCCAAGGGAGAGGCGTATTTTTGGCCTCGATTCAAACCGACCCATGAAGGCATCCATTGCACCGGCAACCCTCGACCAAGCCCAAGAGATGGGCTTGCGCCCTGAAGAGTTCGACCAAATCAAAACCATCCTCGGCCGCACGCCCAATTTCACGGAGATGTGCGTGTACTCGGTGATGTGGAGCGAGCACTGCTCGTACAAGAACTCCATCAAGTGGTTGAAGACCCTCCCCAAGGAAGGTCCCCACATGCTCGTGAAGGCAGGTGAAGAGAATGCCGGCATCGTGGACATCGGCGACGGGTTGGGTTGCGCGTTCAAAATCGAGAGCCACAACCACCCCTCGGCCATCGAGCCCTACCAAGGCGCGGCGACGGGGGTCGGCGGCATCAACCGCGACATTTTCACCATGGGTGCGCGTCCCATCGCCCAGTTGAACAGCTTGCGCTTCGGCGACCTGAGCAACCCACGCACCAAGTGGTTGCTGGAAGGGGTGGTCAAGGGCATTGGCGACTACGGCAACAGCTTCGGGGTGCCCATCGTGGGCGGCGAGGTGTTCTTCGACAAAAGCTACCAAGTGAACCCCCTCGTCAACGCGATGTCGGTGGGCATTTTGGAGGCCGACAAGATCATTTCCGCCACAGCTGCGGGCCCTGGCAACCCAGTGTACATCGTGGGGTCGGCGACCGGCAAGGACGGCATCCAAGGCGCGTCGTTTGCGTCCAAGGACATCACGGAGGAAAGCGCCGACGACTTGCCTTCTGTGCAGGTGGGCGATCCGTTCCAAGAAAAGTTGCTCCTCGAAGCCACCCTGGAATTGTCCAAGACCACTGCGGTCGTTGGCATGCAGGACATGGGTGCCGCGGGCATCACCTGCTCCACTTCTGAGATGAGTGCAGCTGGGGAAGTGGGCATGGACATCCACCTCGACCGTGTGCCGCTCCGTCAGCAAGACATGGAGCCGTTCGAGATTTTGCTGAGCGAATCCCAAGAGCGCATGCTCGTGGTGGTTCACCGAGGACAAGAGGACGAGGTCAAGGCCATTTTTGAGAAGTGGGATTTGCACGCCGAGCACATCGGCGAGGTCACCGAGGGCGACCGCATTCGCTACTTCATGAACGGCGAGCTTGTGGGCGACGTCCCAGGCAGCACCCTCGTGTTGGGTGGCGGGGCGCCCGTGTACGAGCGGGAATACAGCGAGCCAGCTTGGTACGCCGAGGCCCAGGCCTTCGATGCGTCCAGCGTGCCGGTGCCCTCACTCGACGAATGCGTGGACATCGCCCACAAGATGATTTGTCTTCCCAACATCGCGTCGAAGCGTTGGGTGTGGGAGCAATACGACAGCATGGTGGGAACCATCAACCGGACGACCAACCGGCCGTCCGACGCAGGCGTGGTGTCGGTGCGGGGCACTGACAAGGCGTTGGCCTTGACGGTCGATTGCAACGCGCGCTACGTGGAGGCGGACCCCGAGGTCGGAACCGCGATTGCCGTGGCGGAAGCCGCCCGCAACATCAGCTGCACAGGCGCTGTGCCGTCTGCGATCACGAACTGCTTGAACTTTGGCAACCCGTACAACCCTGAGGTGTACTGGCAATTTGTCGGCGCCATCCAGGGCATGGGCCGGGCCTGCCGCCATTTCAACACGCCTGTGACGGGCGGAAACGTGAGTTTCTACAACCAGACAGCCAACCCTGACGGCACCGCCCAAGCGGTGTTCCCAACGCCGACCATCGGCATGGTGGGGGTCATGGACGACCGGGCGCACCACACCGGCCTGGACTTCAAAGAGAAAGGCGAGCTCATCTTCCAATTGGGCCCAAGCACGGACTGCATCAACGCATCTGAGTACTTGGCGAATGTGGTGGGCATTGAGCGCTCTCCGGCGCCTCACTTCGACATTGAGCACGAAGGACACCTCCACGCGTGCCTTCGGGACGTCGCCCAAAAGAATTTGGCGGTGGCGTCCCATGACGTGGCCGACGGCGGCTTGTTTGTGACGTTGTTGGAAATGGCCATGCCACGGGGACTTGGGTTTGACATTGTCACGGACGACGAAGTGCGTTTGGACGCGTTCCTCTTCGGAGAGGGACAGGGCCGTGCGTTGGTGTCCCTCAAGGAATCTGACCAAGACGACTTTTTCGACGTGTGTGAAGCGCACGGCATCAAGCCCACGTTGCTGGGCCACGTGACCAAGGGCAAGTTGGTGGTGGACGACAAGCACTTCGGATTCTGCGAAGAGCTGAGGGCTTACTTCGACAACGCCTTGGAGGAAATCTTGACCGAGGACTGATGTGGAAGGAGCTGGCCAAACACGCCGGCGGGGTCGCCCTCGCCTGGGTTGTCGTCTTGGTCGGCACGTTCTTTTTGTTGCGGTTGTACAGCCAACCTTCTGCACAACGGGAGGTCCCTGACCTTTCTGGCATGGCGCGGATGGACGCCTTCGACACCCTGGCGACCCTCGGGTTGGAGGGCGTGTGGCAGGATTCCATTTACCTCCCCACAGGCACCCCTGGTGCGGTGGTGGAACAACATCCTCCCGCGGGCAGCGCGGTCAAAGTGGGGCGCAGCATCCTGTTGACCACCCACCGCATCACCCCGCCGGACGAGGCGGTGTCTTACCAAGAGGGACAAGATGCCAAACTCGTGGAGCGCATTTTGACCACACGAGGGTTCCGAATTTCTGTGGAGGAGGAGCCCAACCAGCTGTTGGTGGGCAAAGTCATTCGCCTCGAGAACAAAGGCAAGGTCCTCGATTCCGAAACGCGCTTGCCAAAAGGCTCTGACTTGATTCTCGTGGCAGGTGTGCTTGGATCGGACGAGGCCCGCGTGCCCTGGCTTTCTGGCCTGTCCCTGCAAGATGCCGCTTCGGTGCTGGCTCGGCGGAAGCTCGCTCTGGGGCATGTGGGCTACGCGCCCGACGTGCTGACCGCCCAAGATTCAGCCAACGCCGTGGTGGCCAGCCAAGACATTGTGCCTTCAGAAACTCCTTACGTGGCGGAAGGCACCGCGGTCGATTTGTATTTTGACCTTCGATGACTCCCATGCACACGATTTTTCACCCGCCTGCGTTCTCCAATGTCATGAAGAAATTGTTGTTCTGCGTGGGGATGGTGTGTGGGTGGGCCGGCGCGGCACACGCCCAGCACGGCGAAATCGAGGCTGATTTGCGTCACGTCCACGTCCACGTCGACGCCCCGTCTCGGGCCACGCTCAACGCAAGGGGGGACATGTTGTTCCCGATGGCGCTGCCTTTCGTGGACGACTTTGCATGGCCCAGCATGGCTCACGAAGAAGGCCCTGTCAACCTCAAGCGCTGGGAACCCAGCCCCGTGCGCCGCACCACAACGTTGGCCTTTCAGCCGCCCACGGTGGGGTGCGCCACCCTCGACGGCTTGAACGCGTCGGGCGACCCTTACGCGTTGACGCCGGTGAATTCCACAGGTTACGCAGACACGCTGACCTCGCGCCGCTTGTTGTTGGGCGAGGGCTACACCTCTGCAGACAGCGTGGCGTTGTCGTTTTGGTTCCAAAGCGGAGGCATCGCCAACGGCGCAGATGCCGGTGAGGATTCCCTTGTGGTGGAGTTCAGGGCGAGCGTGGCGGAAGGAGACCCATGGCGTTGGGTGTGGTCCACGGAAGGCATCGACGACGACACCTTGTTCCATCCGGCGGTCATCCACATCGACGCTCCGGAGTTCTTCCACAACGACTTTCAATTTCGCTTCAGGAGCTACGGGTCTTTGGAGGGCAACGTCGACACGTGGCACCTCGATTACGTGCGCGTCGACGAGGACGCCATGACCACCGCACCTGAATTTGAGGAGGTGGCCTTTGTGACCCCGCCCGCAAGTTTCTTGACGCACCCATGGACTTCCATGCCTTGGCCGCACTTTGAGGTGGATCCCGCGGCGTACACCGCCACATCCGTCCCCACGCTCCACCGCAGTTTTGGCGCAACGAGCAACAGCCAAGAGGACATTGGGCTCAAGGTCCAGCGTGTGGACGTGTTGGGCAACGTCAACTCATACGCACCGACCGCAGGGGCGGTGGTCAACAACAGCGTTCAAGGCCTGTTCGAAACCGACTACGTCGACGACCTTCAAATCTTCACAGACCTGTTCAACCCGGCGTTGAGCGATTCGTTTGCCGTGTTCCATGTGAGCCTTTGGGAAGACGAAGTGGGTGCGGCCAACCTCACCAACCAAACGGGCGTTCCGGACAACGACAGCTTGGTGCACATTCAATCGTTCCGAGACTACTACGCTTACGACGACGGCACGGCTGAAAAAGCGTACGCCTTGGAGGGCCAAGGCGGCGAGTTGGTGGTTCGGTTTGACATTCAGCAACCCGACACGCTGGACGGCGTGTGGATGCACTTCACACCCTTCTTTGACGACGCGGTGGGGGAGACGTTCACCTTGAAAGTGCGTGGAGAGGATCCGGACGTGCCTGGGCAGCCTGGAGAAGCTTTGCAGGCGCAATTCGTGGTGCACGAGCCGAATTATTTCACGGGCTCACACGACGGGTTCGTGTACTACCCGTTCAACGCGCCCATCGCCGTGGACGGTCCCGTTTTTGTGGGCTTTGTGCAGCAAGGCGAGGAGCGCATCCATGTGGGGCTTGACAAGAACACCGACACCAACGCCGACCACCTCTGGTACAAGTTTCCGACCTCGCCTTGGCAGCAGTCGGCCATCCAAGGGTCGTTGATGATTCGTCCGGTGTTGCGTGCCGGGAAGGAGATTGTCACTGACGTCGTGGAGCTCCCGGTGGAGCGCAGGCAGTCCTTGGATGTGCACCCCAACCCTGGGCGGTACCAGATGACCTTGAGCCTCGTGCAACCGATGAGCGTCTCGGTGTGGGACATGTCGGGCCACTTGGTGGACGTGCTGGGCACGTTGGCGGAAGGCAGGCACCTGTGGCACGCGCCACATGCTGGGGTGTTCGTGGTGCGCGGGATCGACAAGCACGGAGGCGTGCACACCCAACGTTGGATCGCCGAGCCATGAGTGAAGCAGAAGAGGTCCACGACGACGGGCAGGGCGAGGAACTGTTCGAGCACCACCGTTTGGTGGCAGACCCCGGGCAAACGCCCCTTCGCGTGGACAAATTCATCATCAACCGGGTGGCCCACCTGTCCCGGAACAAGCTTCAAACGGCCGCCAAATCGGGGTACGTTCGTGTGAACGGGGAGCCCGTCAAGAGCAACCACAAGGTCAAACCCGAAGACGTCGTCACGGTGGAGCTTCCTCAGCCGGTGTACGAGTTTGAGTTGCTGCCCGAACCGATGGATTTGGATGTGGTCCACGAGGACGACCACGTGCTTGTGATCAACAAGCCCATGAATTTGGTGGTCCACCCGGGACACGGCAACTATTCAGGCACGCTGGTGAATGGCGTGTTGCACCACTTTCAGAGCCTGCCAAGTTTGCCAGGCAGTCCGGAGCCAAGGCCGGGGTTGGTCCACAGGTTGGACAAGGACACCACGGGATTGATGGTCCTCGGCAAGACCGAGCGCGCCTTGACCGACTTGAGCGAGCAGTTCTTTGAACGCACGGTCAACCGTCGCTATTGGGCGCTGGTGTGGGGAGACGTGGCCGAGGATGGCACCGTGATAGGACACGTGGGCCGCAGCCTGCGGGACCGGCGGGTGCAGCAGGTGTTTGTGGATGGCCGAGAAGGCAAGCACGCCGTCACGCATTACAGGGTGCTGGAGCGCCTGGGGCCCGTGACGTTGGTGGAGTGCAAGTTGGAGACGGGACGGACCCACCAAATCCGGGTGCACATGCAGCACATCGGACACCCCTTGTTTGGCGACCCCGTGTACGGGGGCAACGTGGCCGTCAAGGGCGCGCCCGGGGGCAAGTACAACGCCTTCTTGCGCAACATGTTTGAAGCCTTGCCCAGACAAGCTTTGCACGCCAAGACGTTGGGCTTCACCCACCCGGGTACAGGCGAGCGCATGGACTTTCAGTCTGAATTGCCCGAGGACATGCAGAAGGTCCTCGCGAAATGGAAGACCTACATCGACGCGGCTTCCGTCTGAAGCCGGTCGTGTTCTTCCACCGCCTTTTCCCACAAGTTGATGGTTTCTTGCATCTCGGTTTGGAGCGCTTCGAAGGCGTAGGCCAACTCCGTGACCTTGGTGCGATCGCCGGGATCCACCGCGGCCATGGCGGCGTTGCTTTCCTCCAGCTTGGCCTCGAGCTCAGCGACTTTTTTCTCGTGGCGTTCCACGCCGTTTTTGGCCTTGCGCAGTGCCTTGTCCCGTGCTTTGCGGGTTTTGTAGTCGTCTCCACCTGAAGCAGGAGAGGCCTTGGTGGCTTGGGTGTCTTGCCCGGCTTTCTTGGAAGAGACTTTGACCGCCTTGTTGGCTTCGTACGCCGAAATGCTGGCCGCGTGCTTTTCGTGCAAGAATTGCTTGATGTCCCCGATGTACTGCTTCAGTCCAGTGGGGGTCACTTCGTAGACCAACTGGGTCATGTCGCTCAAGAAGTCGCGGTCGTGCGACACCACCACCAGCGAGCCGTCAAACGACTGAAGGGCCTCTTTCAACACGGCCTTGCTCTTCAGGTCCAGGTGGTTCGTGGGCTCGTCCAGCACCAAAACGTTGTAGGGGTGGAGGAGGAGTTTGCACAAAGCAAGCCGCGCTTTCTCTCCGCCAGACAACACCTTCACCTTCTTGTCGACGTCTTCGCCTGTGAACAAGAAGGAGCCCAACAGGCCGCGAAGTTGCTTCCGGACGTCTCCAACTGCGACATCTTCTAGGGTTTCCAGGACCGTCATGTTGCCGTCCAACTCGTCGGTTTGGTTCTGAGCGTAGTAACCGATGTCCACGTTGTGCCCCACATTCAAGGTGCCGGCCGTGCAGGACTCTTGCTGCAGGAGCATGCGGGTGAGGGTGGTTTTGCCGGCGCCGTTTTTGCCGACCAAGGCCACTTTCTCTTGACGGGCCATGATGAAGTCCAACCCCTCAAACACCGTCAATTCGTCAAAGCATTTTTTCAGCGTCTCTGCCTCGAAGATGACTTTGCCGGAGCGCGGTGCAGGGGGGAAGCGAAATCGAATTTGGGCGTTTTCCGCGTCGTCCACTTCCACGCGTTCCAACTTGTCAAGCTTCTTGATCAAACTCTGCGCAAAAGCCGCCTTGTTCTTCTTGGCCCTGAATTTGTTGATGAGCTGCTCCGTGTCCTGGATGTACTTCTGCTGGTTCTTCGCCGCTTGTTCTTGCCGGCTGCGTTCTTCCTCACGCCACACCTGGTATTTGGAATAGGGCCCCTTGAAGTCGTAGAGTTTGACGCCCCCGATTTCCACAGTACGCTTCGTGAGCGTGTCCAGAAACACGCGGTCGTGCGATATGAGCAGAATGGCCCCAGGATGGTGAATGAGGAAGGTTTCCAGCCACTGGATGCTTTCGATGTCCAGGTGGTTGGTCGGCTCGTCAAGCAGCAACAAGTCCGGCTGCATGAGGAGGAGCTTGGCCAGCTCGACGCGCATTTTCCATCCGCCGCTGAATTCAGACATCGTGCGTCCCATGTCTTCCACCTTGAATCCCAAGCCTTGCAGAATGCGGTGGGCCTGCTCCTCGGTGCTGGATGCACCAATCGCGTCGAGGCGTTCGTTGGCGTCGCTCAGCTCTTGAATCAGGTTGGCGTAGCTGTCGCTTTCGTAGTCCGTGCGCTCCGCCACTTCCCGGGTCAAGGTTTCCAGGCGCTTTTCCAGAAGCTGCATCTCTTCAAAGGCCTTCATGGCGACTTCCAAGACCGTGGCTGCCTCGTCGTGTTCCATTTCCTGGGGGAGGTAGCCGATGCGGTAGTCTTTGGGTGCACTCACAGACCCGGTCGATGCCTTTTGGTGACCGGCGATGACCTTTAGGAGGGTGGACTTTCCTGCGCCGTTTCGTCCGACAAGGCCGATGCGGTCCTTGTTTCCGATGGCCAAATCCAACCCCTCAAACAACGTGCGTTCTCCAAAGTGAACCCCGACCGACAGCAAGTGCAACATGGGCACGCAAGTTCGACCTCAGGAGGCCAGAAACAAAAAAGGGCACCACTTGCGTGATGCCCTCTTTCCTTGGGAAAATTCCAATCAGTAATTCCAAATGTCGTGCTCGATGTTGAACAGCTCTTGCTGAATGCGCTCGGATTCAGCCAAGGCGTCCAGGCCACGTGCGTAGGAGACAATCTGACGGTTGAACGCGTTGTCTTCCTTCACGATGTAGCTCGAGAAGTAGCGCTTTTGGAACAAGTCTTCGAACGTCCGGCGTTGGGCGTCGTTGAACATGTTGTAAACCTCACTGTTCGCGAAGACGTAGCGGCACTCTGGGTAGTACAACCAGAAGAGGGGGCGGAATCCCACGCTGTTCCCGTCGACGTCGAAGTCCTCCATCATGGGGGCGATTCCGAGGATGCGCACGTAGCGCTCGCTGCGTTGGCGGTCCCAGATCCAATCTTCCTTGATGCGGTAGCGGGTGATTTTGTCTGAAGACAACTCGTTGCTCTGTTGCACCGTGCCGATGACCTCCCCAAAATCGTCGTATTGCTTGACCAGCGTGACAGGATTCAGGATGGTGCGAATGCTGTCGGCAGACAACGGGAATGTGAATTCGTCGTCTTCACCCAACGGGCCGGCGCTGTAGGCCACAAGCGAGCCCTCCACCAACAGAGCTTCCCGGATGACGTCAAACAGGTTCTTGCGATCCTGAATGGGGTCGAGGGGGAAGTAGAATGTGTGGTTGAACTTCTGACGAAGGTCAATCTCCTGCCAAATGCGGCGCTTGTACATGACGTCGGCCTCACGCAGGTGTGGGTAAGGAACGACCCGTTTGGTCAAATTGGTTTCCTTGACGTACGCCCCGTCGAGGACGTTGGGCTTTTGGGCCAAGGCAACTTGGGTGAACGCTCCGAGGAACATCACCGTCAGGGTGCAGATGGACAGGAATTGCTTCATGTTGATCAGGTTATCCGGTGACCTTCAGCTTCATTGGGGGCAGATCGCGTTCTGTCCCGTCAGGCATGGACACCAAAATGTCTTCCAAGTAGAGGATGTTGCCCCGACGCACGCGCTTCAGTGCCTCTTGCTGGTCGGGGGTGATGCGGTTGTTGCCAGAGGGGAGGTCCGAGAACGACCCGTCTTTGGAGATGCGCATGGTGAAGCTCTTCACCCGCACTTGCACGTCGAAGTCGAAGCCTTCCATGCGGGCTGCCACAGGGGCGAACGACAAGATCTCCGCTTTGGTAATGCCCTTGTCTGTGGGCTTCTTTCCAGTCCAGAATGCCACAGGGTCGGGAATGCGCTTCACGCGGAATTTCTTTGCTGGCAAGGTCTTCTTGCTGCCGTCTGGCAATTCGGCCGACACCGTGATGTTGGCCTCACGCACAGAGCTGCTCTTGTTGGGCTCCACGACGTAAGTTCCGTCTGATTGACGCTTGATGGCGTGGCCTCCGTCGATGCGCACGTCGATTTTGTCCTGAGGCACACCAGGCACAGACACTTCCACAGGGTTGGGCACCCCGCGGTAGAACACGTTCATCTTGGTGGGGGAGACCACAAGGGCGGGCTCAGCCACGGTGATGTTCGGGGTCATGAAGGCGTAAGGTTCGATGTTGCCGTCGGGACCTTGGTAACGGATCAGTCCTTTGAAGGTCATGTCGCCGAGTTGCATTCCCTTGGTGGGGATGCGGAGCTTGCCCATGCCGTCAGACCCGATGCTCAACGTTTCCAAACCTTCGTAGGCCAACATGCTGCTGTCGCGGCCGTCCCACTTTTTGCCGTCGACGTAGATGTCAGGGGCGTTTGTGGCGTCGTAGGCCGCGAGCAACACGTCCGCGCGGATGGAGTCTCCACGCAGGATGTAGTTGGACTCGGGCACCACAAGGGGCATGAGGTTGGTGAATTTGTAGCTCTTCGCTTCAATGCCACCCAACAACCAGGACAAGACATCTTCTTGTGCGTCTTGCACGTCGATGATCATCTTGGACATAAGAGGCATGACGGCTGCCAGGGGCACATCGAAGAAGTTCGCCGCTTCCCACAGCACTTCTTTGCCGTCCTCGATTTCGTCTTCGAACGTGAATCGCTCGTCGAGCTGGACTTTGATGTACTCGGGCAACTCGCGGGAATTTCCTTGAGAGTCCGTGAAGCGAATCTCCTTGAGGTAGTCGCGGTACGCTTCCAGGTTCTTTTTGAGGGCGGCGGCGCTCCAGGGGTCGTTCGGGTCAAACTTGGGGTTCTGGGGCTCAGATCCCACCATGAACGCCGTCAATTCCTGGTACTCGTCTTTCTTTTCGATGGCGGCCAAGCTGATGGTGGTGTCCATCCCACTGGCGTCCTTGCCGATGAAGTCGGCAAAGTCGTTGGCTATACCGTCGTCGTACTTGCCCTCTGAAATCGCCATGCAGCGTCCCTTCATTTGGGTGATGTAGTTGACAAGTTCGTCGCTTTGCCCGCGGACTTCGCGGGCCTTGTCCATGAAAGGACCGACCTTCTCTTTGTTCTGCGCGTACTTCACCTCGAGGGTGGTCAACGTTTCCGAGACCTTCCCCTTCAGGGTGTGCTGTGTGTTCTGCAAGCTGTTCTCCACTTTCACGAAGCCGTTCAAGACTTCTTTGGAGATGTTCAGGGCCAAAAGTGCGGTCAGGACGAGGTACATCATCCCGATCATCTTTTGACGCGGTGTTTCTTTTCCTCCGGCCATGCTTCAGGTCTTAGCTGCGTCCGCCACCCATGGCGTTCAGCATGTTGCCGTAGACGGTGTTGAGGGAAGCCAAGTTCTTGGCCAACTCTGAAATGTTCTCCTTGTACACCTTGGTGTCTTCGATGGAGTCGTTGAGGTTCTGAACGAGGTCGCCCATGCCTTCGAACAATTCCTTGTTCTTCTCGAGTTGTGCGAGTTGACCTTCGTACATGCTGTTGAGCGAGTTCAGATTCTCGTTCATTTTGGCCAAACCGTCACCTGCGGAAGCGCCTTCTGCGCTGGCGCTCACCAACCCGGTCAAGCCTTGGCTCACCTCTTCGTAGGTGCTGCTCAACGCGTCCACGCGGTTGGAGGCTTTCACCAACGCGTCGCTGTAGTCTTTGGTGGCCACGGAAGCGTCTGCCACTTCACCCATTTTGCTGGCTTGCTCCCCCAAGTGGCGCATGCCGTCGCCCAATTTTTCAATCATGGTGGCGTCGATGTTGGCGTCGGCCAACATGTGGTCCAGTTGTTGGGTGGGGGTCTTTTCAGCCCCTTCGCCAGTGGCGAGCTGTGGGTAAACCAACGACCAATCGGGTTCTTCGTGCGGCTTTTCAAACGCAGACATGAAGAAGATGAAGGCTTCTGTGCCCAAGCCCAAAATCAACATGAGGGAAGCGCCTTCCCAGTGTTGGATTTTAAAGAGTGCTCCGATGATCACGATGGCGGCGCCCCATCCGTAGAGCTTGGCCATAAAGTTTTTCCACTGCTTGCTTCCTGGTTTCATGGTTGCGGTTTTTGGGTTGGTTTCAATGTCAGCTTAACGCTGTGCAGGTTGTGTTTGTTGTGAAGTGCGCGGTTTCAGGACGCACATGAGGTCAATTCCATTCTTCAGGCAAGCCTGATTTTCCACGTCCGAGGTACGACATGACGGAGCGGAAGCCGATGTAGGCCTTCGCGGTGTCGCTGTACTCAAAGGTGCGCGTGCCCGTCTGGCAGTAGTAGCCAATGTCTTTCCATGAGCCGCCGCGAATGACCTTCCGCTTGAGGGCAGGAGGGTCGTCCACTTTGGCGTGGTACACGTATTCCGGGGCCAAATCCCAAGAGAAGTCGTACACCGTCTCGTCGAAGGCGGTGTTGGTCCACTCCGCCACGTTGCCGCTCATGTTGTACAAGCCGTAGTCGTTGGGGCTGTAAGACTCCACAGGCGCAGTGTAGGCGTTGGCGTCCTCCACGTAATCTCCGCGCATGGGCTTGAAGTTCGCCAACACACATCCCTGAGGGTTCCGAGCGTACGGACCACCCCAAGGGAACGGCGCGAGGTTGCGACCTCCACGGGCTGCGTACTCCCACTCGGCCTCAGAGGGCAAGCGGAAGCGCTGCACGAAAGTCTCGTTGTTCTTCTGCTTCCACTCGTTCATGATCTGGGTCCTCCACGCGTTGAAGGCCTTGGCCTGCCCCCAAGTCACGCCCACCACGGGGTAGTCGTCGAAGGCGGGGTGCCAGAAGTACATCTCCGCGTAAGGTTCGTTGTAGGCGTACGTCGCGTCGTGAATCCACACCAAGGTGTCGGGGTAGATGTTGATCATCTCTTCCACCACGAATTGCGCACGGTCGCTGTGGCGACGGGTGGAGTGAAGCTGGTTGAGTTCGTTCACCTGGCCGTATTCCTCGTCGCGGCCGCTCTTCTGCGCAGCGGCGTCCAAATTCACCCAGTAGTAACGGTAGTTGAGCTTGCGCGTGTCCAGCTCACGGCGGTTGTAGAACTGGTCAGACCCTTGGAGGTAGAACTCGTCGTACAACAAGTCAAACACGTCTTCGTCTTCCCAATCGACGGGTTCTTCCCAGTTGAGCAAGAAGCCCTTGTCGATGAAGCGGTCGAGTTCTTGGCCTTTGGCGTTCTCAGCCACGAAGTAGCGGTCGTCGTCGTTGTCTGCCAACGTCTGAAGGAACAGCGAGTCGCGCACGTAGTGGACGAACTGGCGGTATTCGTTGTTGGAGATTTCGTGCACGTCCATGTAGAACGGGGGAATGGTCACCGTTTTGGAACGCGTGTTCAAGGCGAAGGGGACATCTTGGTCACTTGGTCCCATGGTGTAGGAGCCGAAGTGGATGTAATTCATCCCATAGGGGTTCGATTGGTCCCAGTATTGGCGCTTTTGAACGCCGACCAATTCGCCCTGGGGCCCCATGTAGCACGCCGACAACATGACGGGTGCCAACAGGATCATCAGGAGCTTTTTCATGGATTGTATTTCTTGCAGATGTTAGGAAGACAACAACGCTTCAAGGACATGGTTTCGTGTGTCCTTACAAGAAGCGTGGGTTGGCGTATTTGTTGATGACAGGGGTCGTGATGAACTTGAAGCAGTACGACAAGAACAATTCATGGGACCCTGTGCTGTACGTGCGGAGTTCGCTCGTGGTTGCGTCGAAGGAGTAACCCAACTTGAACACCTGGGTGCTCTCGGTGATGCCCTCTTTCTTGGACACGCTGTGTTGGATGCCAGCCATGGGGGCGATGGCGTCGCCGTGCCGGTAGCTCAAGCCCCCCCACACAAAGTCGTTGTACAGCACGTTCACGTTGAGGTCGATCGCAGTGGCGTTCAGGTCGGTTTTGGCCAACACGTTCGAACGCAGCACCAAGTCGTCTCCACTCAGCGGGTAGTTGTACCCACCCATGAAGTAGAAATGGCGTGTGGGCACAATGCTCAATGAAGACATCTGCACTTCAGCCAAGTGCGTGGCGGAGATGCCGGCGTAGTATTCTTTGCCCTTGCGCATGAAGATTCCGAAGTCGACGTCGGTCGACGTGCCGGAAGCCCCTCCGTCGGGGATGGCGGGGTCGTTCACCACGCCGTCCACGGCAATCCAGTTTGCGTCGAAGCTCTTGCTGAACAGGGAAACGTTCAGCCCAATGCCGACGTGGGCGCCGTTGCTCAATGGAGACAGGTGGTACGCGTAGCCCAACTTGACCATGGTGTTGCTTTCCTGGCCGATTTCATCCTGGTACAGTTGGACGCCAAGCGCCCCAGGCACGAAATCCACCTTCGTGTGAAGGTTCAACATGGTGGTCACGGGTGCGCCGTTGACGCCCATCCACTGGTTGCGGTACCAGGCGTTGACATGGGTCAAGTCAGTTTCTCCGGCCGCGCCGATGTTGAAGGCGGCGGGGTCGTTGAACCATTGGGTCAACTGCGGATCCTGTTGGGCCGAGGCCTGCACGGTGAAGAGCAGGGCAAAACCCACGACGACTGCAAGGTTGCGAATCATGTTATTCCTTTGATTTTCAGCAGGTTGTACTACCACACAGCTGTGCGGAAGTTTGCTAATATAGGGATTTTCCCAATGCCCGTGCGCCTTGTGCGGGGCTTGGGTTGGTCGCAAAGACGATGTCTCGGCTGCCTTCATGCGAGCTTTTGGTAGGTTCGCCACCACCGGTCGGGGAGGTTGCCGTTGGACGCTTCGACGTATTCCTCGTAGGAACATGGCGTGAGCAAACTCCCAGGGACGAGGTTTTTCCCGGTGGATGGGACAGGCACATCCATCCACCACCTGTCGCTTTTGGGGCTCTTGAAAAAGACGATTTCGTGAGCTTCGCCGGGAAGGTCCACGACGTAGCGCAAGTAGTCTTCCGTGGACGATTTGGGATGGTCGCCCTTCTGGTTGAAAATGCCGTCCAGGGCGTGCCAAACCCCCTGCGCCACCAATTGGGCGCCGCGACCGCGGTCGTCCAAATCGGGGTTGTGCTCGAAGAACCCAAGGGCGAGCAACCTGTCGCTCATTCCGACGTAACGGGCCAGTTGGCAGAGGTGTTCCGCGGTCATTCCGTTGGGCCCTGCGTGACTTGAGGCAGGGTGATCGCTTGCGCGCACCGAGGCCATGTCAATCGTGACGAGGTCGGCGTTTCGCACCGTGGGTTCCACCGACGGCATGTGATGAAGCATGCTTCCAAGGCGGGTGGCCTCGAATTGCAAGCGCTCCAGAAGCTCCAACGTATCTGGGTCCGTCAGGTACCCCTGGTGCCCCAAGTTGCTGTAGTCAAACAGGTAATTGGGCTCGTGCATTACCACCTCGTTCATGAAGTTGCGCGAACTGACCACCTCAGGGTCGCCGCCGAAGTCGAGACGAGGGTCGACTGTGACCACGTTCATCGGACGTCCAACGGATTCCAGGGCGCGGTACAGCGGGATGGTCAAGTCGTGCCCGCCACCCAGGACGATGGGGACGATGCCCATTTGGACCAACTCGGCCACGACAGAGTGCACAGCTGCGTAGGTGTCTGCCTCGTCAGCCCCCGCCCGGATGTTGCCCAAATCGACGGTGGGCTTCCAAGCGCTGTGAGGCACGAGTTGGTAGAACCACTCTCGGATGGCGTCGGGGGCGGCGGCACAGCCTTCGTTGTCGCCAGATCTGCGGCCGTCGTTGACGCCGAAGATGGCCACCCTCGCGCCCTCGAGCATGGGGCGGGCGTCAAACCTGTGTGCTTCGATTCGATCGGCAATGCGCGCCACGCCTTCCGCATTGGAGAAGTCGGGGACATTGACCGGCTCGAACACGTCGAGAAAGCCGTCTTGCATGGTGCTGCAAGGTCCCTCCTGAATGGCCTTGACAGCAGAAGCCCCAGGTCAAGCATTCACAATGGGATGTGAATGCCGCGGTGAGAGGCGGTCAGGATTTCTTGCGGCGGCCGCGCTTGGGCCTCTTTTTGGCCTCCTCGATCAATTCTTGGGCGCGCTCCCAAGTCACCTCGGTGGGCTCCTCGTCCTTGGGGATGGTGGCGTTGACGCGACCCGCCTTGATGTAGGGGCCGTACCGGCCGTTGAGCACCCGGACGGTGTCGTCTTCCTCAAACACCTTGATCAGCGCCTTGGCGTCGGCTTCCAGCTTGGCTTGGATCAATTCCATCGCACGCTCCAGCGTGACCGTGTAGGGATCGTCCCCCTCGGCGGCTTTCAGCGACACGAATTTGCCGTCGTAGCGAACGTACGGGCCAAACCGGCCGATGGCTGCGGTCACCTTCTTCCCCTCGTGCTCCCCCAGGGTGCGAGGCAATTTGAACAAGTCAAGTGCCTCTTCCAGGGTAAGGGTCTCGATGCTTTGGCCTGGCAAGAGGGAAGCAAACTGCTTTTCCTGGTCGTCGGGGCCTCCAATCTGGGCCATGGGGCCGTAGCGGCCGATGCGGCACAGGATTTGGGCGCCAGACTCGGGGTGGACCCCGAGGATGCGCTCACCAGAGGCGCGCTCTGCGTTTTCCATGGTGTCTTCCACGGTCACCTTGAACGGCTGGTAGAAGCGCTTGAGCATGGCGCGCCAGTCCAGTTGGCCTTGCGCGATGACGTCAAACTCGGTCTCCACGTCTGCCGTGAAGTTGTAATCGAGAATGTTGGGGAAGTGCTCGAGCAAAAAGTCGTTCACCACCAAGCCGATGTCGGTGGGGAAGAGCTTCCCGCGCTCCTGGCCTGCGTTCTCCTCTTCTGAGGCGGCTTGGAGTCCCTCGCCGTTGAGCGTCAGCACGCGGTATTCCCGCTTCACCCCGTCGCGATCCTCTTTCACCACGTAACCTCGCTTCTGCATTACGTCGATGGTGGACGCGTAGGTGGAAGGTCGGCCAATGCCCAATTCCTCAAGTCGCTTGACCAAACTTGCCTCGGTGTACCGAGGGGGGTGCTTGCTGAACCGTTGCGTGGCGACAATGGCGTCGCGGGTCAGATCTTGCCCTTCGGTCATTGCGGGAAGCATGTCCTTGGTGGTCTCGTCCACGCCGTCTTCGTCGTCGGTGCCTTCCAGGTACAACTTCAAGAAGCCTTCGAAGGTGATTACTTCGCCACGGGCGACGAACCACTCCTCACGTCCGGAAACGGAGATTTTGGCCACCGTTTTGTCGAGTTTGGCGTTGGCCATTTGGGAGGCCAAGGTGCGCTTGTAGATCAAGTCGTACAAGCGTTGCTCTTCACGTGATGCATCCACAGATGCCGCCGACAGATCGGTGGGGCGAATGGCTTCGTGGGCCTCTTGTGCCCCCTTGGATTTGGAGGCGAAGGAGCGGGTTTCCGCGTACTCGGCGCCAAACGTTTGGGTGATTTGCTTCTCTGCAGCTTCCAGCGCCAAGTCGCTCAAGTTGGTGGAGTCGGTACGCATGTAAGTGATGCGTCCTGCCTCGTACAAGCGTTGCGCGACCCCCATGGTGCGTGACACGCTGAACCCCAATTTCCGGGACGCCTCCTGTTGCAGTGTGGAGGTCGTGAATGGCGCGGCGGGCTTCTTGGTGGAAGGCTTCGTCTCGATGGAGGAGACGGTGTGGGTGGCCCCTTGGCAAGCCGTCAGGAACGCCTGGGCGTCTTCCTCGGTTTTGAACGTCTTGTTGCACGTCGCTTTGACCGCCGATTTGCCGGTGCCAAAGTGGCCCACCACCCGGAAGGTGGATTCCGCCGTGTGGGCGTCGATTTCCCGCTCGCGGTCCACAATGATGCGGACCCCAACACTCTGCACCCGGCCCGCACTGAGTTTGGGCCTGACCTTGCGCCACAACACCGGGCTCAGGTCAAATCCGACGAGGCGGTCCAAGATGCGTCGGGCCTGCTGGGCGTTCACCAAATCGATGTCCACCTGACGTGGCGATTCGATCGCCTTCAAGATGGCGGGCTTGGTGATCTCGGAAAACACGATGCGCTTGGTCTGCTCGGCTTGCAATCCGAGCGCCTCCATGAGGTGCCAACTGATGGCCTCTCCTTCACGGTCCTCATCCGTCGCGAGCCACACCATCTCGGCTTTCTTCGCCAAGGATTTCAGCTCGGTCACCACTTTTTTGCTCGAGGCGCTGACCTCGTACTTCGGGGCGAAGTCGTTCTCGATGTCGACGCTTTCGTTGCCCTTGGCCAAGTCCCGGATGTGCCCCATGGACGACTTCACCACGAAGTCTTTGCCGAGGTAGCCTTCAATGGTTTTCGCCTTGGCGGGCGACTCTACAATGACGAGGTTTTTGGCCATGGAGGTGGGTTTGGGCGGGCAAATTAAAGACAACTTTCGGAGAGAATCGTTCGCACGGGACCTCAAACAGAACGCATTCTGGGGGTACCCCTAAAGGGGTGACAATTTGGCAGTGCTGTACATTTGCACCATGCGAGAAGGACATCAACCCCTGGAGGAAACGAGACAAGGAGAAGCGACCGTGGTCCAAGGACCGGGCGCGTCGGGGCGGAAATTGTACCTCGAGAGCTACGGCTGTCAAATGAATTTCAGCGACAGTGAAATCGTGGCGAGCATTTTGGCCGACGCGGGTTTCCAGACGACCCGAGAGGCGGACGACGCCGATTTGGTCTTGCTGAACACCTGCGCCATCCGCGACAATGCGGAGCAGCGGGTGCGAAACCGCCTCGTCCATTTCAAGGCCAACAAACGCAAGAATCCCAGCCTCGTGGTGGGCGTCTTGGGATGCATGGCCGAGCGCTTGCGCGACAAGTTGCTCGAAGAGGAAAAGTTGGTGGACCTCGTGGTCGGGCCCGACGCCTACCGGGATTTGCCCAACTTGGTGGACCAAGTGGAGGGAGGCCAAAAGGCCGTCAACGTCCTGCTTTCCCGGGAAGAGACCTACGCCGAGATCAGCCCTGTGCGGTTGGACAAGGGCGGGGTTACTGCCTTCATCAGCATCATGCGCGGTTGCGACAACATGTGCTCGTTCTGCGTGGTGCCGTTCACCCGCGGTCGCGAGCGCAGCCGGGACCCCCAGTCCATTGTGCAAGAGGCCCAGGAGTTGTTTGACCAGGGCTACCGCGAGGTGACGCTGTTGGGTCAAAACGTCGATTCCTACAAATGGAACATCGACAACAAAGGGGTGGTGAAAGACGAAAGTCAACCCGTGGTGCGCTTCGCTGAATTGCTGGAGCTCGTCGCGGCCGTCAACCCCGACCTTCGGGTTCGGTTCAGCACGTCCCACCCCAAGGACATGACGGACGACGTGTTGCACGCCATGTCCCGCCACGAGAACATCTGCAAGTACATCCACCTTCCGGTGCAAAGCGGCCACAGCGACATGCTCAAGCGCATGAACCGGGGGTACACCCGCGACTGGTACCTCGACCGCATCGCCGCCATCCGCCGCATCATGCCAGGCTGCGCGATCAGCACGGACATCATCACCGGATTCTGTGGCGAGACAGAAGAGGAACACCAAGCCACGTTGACCTTGATGGACGAAGTGCGCTACGACATGGCCTTCATGTTCAAGTACAGCGAACGTCCCAAGACCTTGGCCGAGCGCAAATACGAGGACGACATTCCCGAGGAGCTGAAGGGGTCCCGGTTGCAAGAAGTCATCGCACGTCAAATGGTCCACGGCAAAGAGCGCACCCAAGCGCTCGTGGGTCAGGTGCACCGTGTGTTGATTGAGGGCACCAGCAAGAAGCGGGACGACCAATTCTTTGGCCGCACCACCCACAACACCGTGGTGGTCTTCCCGAAAGGCGATTTGAAGCCGGGTCAATATGTGAATGTGCGGACCACGGATTGTTCCGCCGTGACGCTGATGGGGGAAGTCACCGACGAACCCGCCCAAAGCTGATCGCCATGGACGTTGGGTCGTTGAAACGCCGGTTTGGGGTTGTGGGCACCGCGCCTGCCCTGGAGCGTGCCTTGAACGTCACCGCCCAGGTTGCGGCCACCGACATCAGCGTGCTTGTGCTCGGCGAAAGCGGCACAGGCAAGGAGGTCATGCCGCGCATCGTGCACCAGTTCAGCGCCCGAAAGCACGGCCCCTACGTGGCTGTCAACTGCGGTGCCATCCCTGAAGGCACGATCGATTCGGAGTTGTTTGGCCACGAAAAAGGCGCCTTCACCGGGGCAACCGAAACGCGGAAGGGCTACTTCGAAGAAGCCAACGGAGGCACCATTTTCTTGGATGAAGTGGCCGAGTTGCCGCTGACCACCCAGGTTCGGCTCCTCCGCGTGTTGGAGACTGGTGAATTCATGAAAGTGGGGTCGTCCAAAGTCCAAAAAACCGACGTCCGCGTCGTGGCTGCGACCAACGTGGACTTCGACGAAGCGATCGACCGGGGTCGATTCAGGGAGGATTTGTATTACCGCCTCAGCCAAGTCCCAGTCCACCTGCCTCCGCTGCGCCAACGCGCCGGTGACATCCACTTGTTGTTCCGGAAGTTCACCACCGACTTCAGCGAGCAATACCGCATGCCGCCACTCAGTCTGGACGAGGAAGCGGTGGAAATTTTGGGCAACTACCCATGGCCGGGCAACATTCGTCAGTTGAAGAATGTGACGGAGCAAATGAGCATCCTCGAGACCGTGCGACGCATCGACGCAGACACGCTGCTCGGGTATTTGCCTGAAACGCACCGCAGCCGATTGCCAAGCGCGGTGGACGCCGACAACGACCCGAGCAACATGAACGAGCGGGAGATCTTGTACAAAGTGCTCTTTGACATGAAAGGGGACTTGAACGACCTCAAGCAGCTCGTGTTGTCGATGATCAAAAACGGGGGGCTGAAAGGAGGGCAAGAGGAAACTGAGCTTGTGCAGCGCGTGTTCAAGCAGGACATGGCCCAAGACAGCGGCGCGCCAATGGCCGGATTGCCTGCGCTGCCAGAATACACCGGGCACGCTTCAGACGACGACGTGCATCACGTCCCGATGGAGGATGCGATTCTCTCCTTGCAGGATTCCGAGCGCGAGTTGATCCGTCGTGCATTGGAAAAGCACCGCAACAAGCGGAAACACGCGGCGGAAGAGCTGGGCATTTCCGAGCGCACGCTGTACCGGAAAATCAAGGAATACGACCTGAAATGACGAGGATTCTCCACCGCGTTGTGTTGCACCTTGTGTGGGTGGCTTGTCTTCTGGCAGGGGCGGTGGGATGCGGGGTGTACTCGCCTTACGGCGCCCAAACGTCAGGCGCCTCCACCTTCTCGGTGCAGGATTTTGAGCCCGCCCACCCGTTGGTGTCGGCCACGGCTGCCCAGACGTTGTCTGAGGCCCTGCGCGACCGGGTCCAACGCCAAAGCACGTTGCGTTTGGTGGAAGACGGGGAGTTGGAATTCAGCGCCCGCATTGTGTCCTGGGAGGTGCGTCCCATCAATGTGCAGGGCGACGAAACGGCGGGCGCCAACCGCGTGTCGGTTCAACTGGTGTTGAACTATGTCAACGAGCGCGACCCTTCCTTGACCATGGAGCGCTCCTTCACCCGCTACGTGGACGTGCCCAGCGACCAGGACGTGTTTTCACAGGAAGATGCGATTGTCGAAGAACTTGGCGAGTTGCTCTCCCAGGACGTGTTCAACGCCACCCTGGGAAATTGGTGATTCAAGATGAACGCAGCGCAATTTCAAACCTGGGTCAAGCAAGGACCAACCGCCGCTGACGTGAACGCGTTGCGCGGGTTGGTGGCGCGGTATCCGTACAGCGGGGTCTTGAGGTTGTGGTTGGCGAAGGCCTCCCACATGGCGGAGGACTTGAACCGCAACGAAGACTTGCTTGCGGCCGGGGCCCACGTGCCCAGCCGCAGGGCGTTGTTCCAGGCGCTGATGGG
Organism: uncultured Flavobacteriales bacterium; assembly: GCA_938084585.1. Taxonomy (GTDB): domain Bacteria; phylum Bacteroidota; class Bacteroidia; order Flavobacteriales_D; family Sanyastnellaceae; genus UBA11663. The sequence continues at coordinate 30,512 of CALKFF010000044.1, read as the reverse complement.
GCCTGCCTTGGTCGAGGCTGCCCAACACATTCACCAAGAAGTGCTCGCAGCGCCAGACGTGTCTGAGGAGGAATTGGTCAAATTGGTGTGGCACGACGTGGATGCGGTGTCCGAGTCTGCTCCCGAGCCTGATCTGGAACCCACCCTTGAGCAACCCCCTGTGGAGGAGCCGACCGAAGAACTGGAGGGGCATGCCCGCGACGCCATGGTGGCCGCCATCACGTCGACGTTGGAGCACGAGGTGTCTCAGTGGACGGCCGAAGAGTCGCAAACTGCGCCACCGAAGACGGAACTTCCAACGGGTGTTCCTGTCCCATCGGTGACCCACCAAGCGGCCCCCACGTCGTTGTTTGGCCAATGGCTGCAGCAGCGGGCGAGGGAGACGGGATTTGGCCAAGACGATCTCGCAGAGCGGGGTGCCGCGGCGCTGATCGATGCGTTCCTGGCGAAGGGTGACGTCAAGATTGGGCCGGTTCGAGATGCCCTGGAATCCACGGAAGATTGGGCGAAGCAGGGGCTGGTGGAGGACCCAAGTTTGGTCACCGAGACCATGGCCAAACTCTACGCCCAGCAAGGCCAAATGGGCCGGGCCCGCAAAGCTTACAAGTTGTTGGCTTTGAAATACCCGGAAAAAAGTGTTTATTTTGCGGCCCAGCTCAAAAAGCTGCGCAACACTTGAATCTCAGACCATGACTACTTTCTTGACCGTCGTTATTTTGATTGTGTGCTTCCTGTTGGGGGCAGTGATTTTGGTCCAAAACCCCAAGGGAGGAGGACTTGCCAACGGTTTCCAAGGCGCGAGCCAAATCGGCGGCGTGCAGCGCACCACGAACTTCTTGGAGAAGGCCACATGGTACTTGGCAGCAGCGCTCTTCGTGCTCTGCATCCTCGTGGGCAGCTTCTCGGGCAGCGGCAGGTTGGACGTGGGTGTGGACGAAAGCTTCGCGCCCACTGCAGCCCCCATTGAGGCCGCGGAGTAATCTAAACGGACATTGACCACGCCAGTGCGGCGTGAGAACGACACCCTGTCAGCCCCGCTGACAGGGTGTCGTGCTTTGAACCCAGAACCTGACAGCCTTGTCATTGGTGTGTGCCCCATGGCCGGTTGGCACGGAAATCGCCATCTGGTCCGCGTGCACATGCACCCTCAAACAGAACAACCCAAACAATTCAACACCATGTCTGTCAACATTCGACCTTTGGCTGACCGCGTGCTCGTCGAGCCCGCAGCCGCAGAAGAAAAGACCGCAAGCGGAATCATCATTCCGGATTCGGCGAAGGAAAAGCCCCAGCGCGGCACCGTCGTGGCTGTGGGGCCAGGCAAAAAAGACGAGCCCACCACAGTGAAGGAGGGCGACACCGTGCTTTACGGCAAGTACTCGGGCACCGAGTTGCAGTTCGAAGGCAAGGACTACATGATCATGCGGGAAGCCGACATTTTGGCCATCCTCTGAACCCCCAACCCTGAACATTCTAAATCATGGCAAAAGACATTCAATTTGACAGCAACGCCCGGGCCAACCTGAAGGCAGGTGTGGATGCGTTGGCGAATGCGGTGAAGGTGACCTTGGGTCCGAAGGGCCGCAACGTGGTCATCGACAAGAAATTTGGCGCGCCCTCGGTCACCAAGGACGGCGTGTCTGTGGCGAAGGAAATCGAGCTGGAAAACCCCGTGGAGAACATGGGCGCCCAAATGGTGAAGGAGGTCGCGAGCAAGACCGCCGACGTGGCCGGTGACGGCACCACCACGGCCACCGTGCTGGCCCAAGCGTTGGTGGGCGAAGGCCTCCGCAACGTGGCGGCCGGTGCCAACCCCATGGACCTGAAGCGCGGCATGGACAAGGCGGCGGAAGCCATCGTGTCCGGATTGCGCGAAATCAGCCGCGAAGTGGGCAGCGACAACAGCAAAATCGAGCAAGTCGGCACCATCTCAGCCAACAACGACAAGACCATCGGGTCTTTGATCGCCGAGGCGATGAAGGTTGTGGGCAACGAAGGCGTCATCACCGTGGAGGAAGCCAAGGGCACCGAAACAGAAGTGAAGACGGTGGAGGGCATGCAGTTCGACCGCGGGTACCTCTCTCCCTACTTCGTGACCAACCCCGACAAGATGGAGGCAGAACTCGAGAACCCCTTCATTTTGATCCACGACAAGAAGATCTCCAACATGAAGGACCTCTTGCCCGTGCTCGAGCAAACAGCACAAGGTGGTCGTCCGTTGTTGATCATCGCAGAAGACGTCGACGGCGAGGCGCTGGCCACACTTGTGGTCAACAAAATCCGCGGCGCCCTCAAGGTGGCAGCCGTCAAGGCCCCCGGATTTGGTGACCGTCGCAAGGCCATGCTCCAGGACATCGCCATCCTTACAGGAGGTCAGGTGATTTCTGAAGAGACTGGCTTGAAGTTGGAGAACACCACCATTGCCGATTTGGGCACGGCAGAGAAAATCACCATCGACAAGGACAACACCACTGTGGTGAACGGCGCCGGCGACAAGGCCGCCATCGAAGCGCGCGTGGGTCAAATCAAGGCCCAAATTGAAACCACCACGTCGGACTACGACCGCGAAAAGCTCCAGGAGCGTCTCGCCAAGTTGGCCGGCGGCGTGGCGGTGCTCTATGTGGGTGCAGCCACCGAGGTGGAGATGAAAGAGAAGAAGGACCGTGTGGACGACGCGCTGCACGCCACCCGCGCTGCGGTGGAAGAAGGCATCGTGCCCGGAGGTGGCACAGCCTACATCCGCATCGCCTCGAAGCTCGGTGAGTTGGAAGGCGAGAACGTGGACGAAACCACAGGCATCAAGATTGTGCTTCGCGCCATCGAAGAGCCTTTGCGTCAAATCGTCGCCAACGCCGGCGGCGAGGGCGCGGTGGTCGTGAACGCGGTGCGCGAGGGCGAAGGCGACTTTGGCTACAACGCCCGCACAGAAGTGTTCGAAAACCTCTTTGAGGCAGGCGTCATCGACCCGACCAAAGTCACCCGTGTGGCGTTGGAAAACGCAGTGTCGATTTCTGGCATGGTCTTGACCACCGAGTGCGTCATCACCGACATTCCAGAAGAAACACCTGCGCCTGCTGGCCCACCGATGGGCGGCGGCATGGGTGGCATGATGTGATCGCCACGGACATCCTTGAAACACCAGAAACCGCATCCCCTCGGGGGTGCGGTTTTTTCATGCGCCAAACTTCCGGACAGGGGGTAACTTCGCACCATGTCCATTTGGGTTGACAACGTGCAGAAGCGCTTCGGAACGCAATTGGCCCTGGACGGGGTGGAGTTGCGCATTGGCAAAGGCGAAGTCGTCGGCTTGTTGGGCCCCAACGGCGCCGGCAAGTCCACCCTGATGCGTTTGGTCACAGGGTATTTACCTCCCTCTGCGGGACGTGTGGAGGTGTGCGGGTTTGACGTGGCGGAGGCGCCGCTTGAAACCAAAAAACGGGTGGGATATTTGCCTGAACACAATCCCCTTTATGAGGAGATGTACGTCCAGGAGTACCTGCTGTTTGTGGCTGGATTGCACAAGGTGTCCGACCGCAAGGCCCGTGTGTCCGACGTCATCCGAGAGGTTGGCTTGATCCCCGAGCAGCACAAGACCATTGGCCAGTTGTCCAAGGGGTATCGGCAACGCGTTGGCCTGGCGCAAGCGCTGTTGCACGACCCTGAGGTGCTCATCTTGGATGAACCCACGTCGGGCTTGGACCCCAACCAGTTGGTGGACATTCGTGCGCTCATTCGCAGCCTGGGGAAAGACCGGACCGTGGTGCTGAGCACCCACATCATGCAGGAGGTGGAGGCGATGTGCGACCGGGTGGTGTTGATCCGTTTGGGTGAGATCGTGGCCGATGCGCCTTTGGCGGACATGGTAAACGCCCCTGGCGGACTGGAAGCGCAGTTCAAATCCCTGACCGCTTGAGCCTCCTTCAAGGATTGGTGTTGCGCACCACAGGATCGTGGTACGACGTGCAGGGGCCCGACGGAGACGTGGTGTCCTGCAGGCCTGCGGGCAAATTGCGACTCAAAGGCTACCGCTCCACCAACCCTGTCGCGGTGGGGGATCAAGTGGGTTTTGAAGTGGAAGAGGACGGGACAGGCGTCATCCGGTGCATCGAAGCCCGCAAGAACTGCATCGTCCGCAAGTCGGTGAATCTGTCGCATGAAAGCCACGTGGTGGCGGCCAATTTGGACCGCGCTTTTCTGGTGGTGACGCTCGCCGCGCCACGCACGAGCACGGGGTTCATGGACCGGTTTTTGGTCACGGCCGAGGCCTACGGCATCCCGACCACGGTGGTTTTGAACAAGGTGGACGCGTTGGACGACGAAGGCCGGGCCCAAGCCGAGGCCCTCGCAGCAGTGTACCGCGACGCCGGCTACGGTTGGCTGGAAGTCAGCGCACAAACCGGGGAGGGCTTGGACGCGCTTCGTGAGGAGTTGGCCACGGGCATCCATGTGCTTTCTGGCCATTCGGGCGTGGGCAAAAGCACCTTGATCAACCGGCTGATTCCTGGCCTGACCCTCAAGACCGCTGAAGTCAGCGAATCCCACCACAAAGGCCGTCACACCACCACGTTTGCCGAGATGCACGCGCTCCCAGACGGAGGGTTTTTGGTGGACACGCCTGGCATCAAAGGGTTTGGGTTGGTTACGCTGGAGCGCGACACGCTGAACCACCACTTTCCTGAATTTTTCAGGCGCCTCCCGGAATGCAAGTTTCACAACTGCGTGCACCACAAGGAGCCTGGATGTGCTGTTCTTCAGGCGGTGAACGAAGGCGACATCGCCGAATCGCGGCACAGGAATTACCTCGAGATGCTGGCGGAGTTTGACGGCGGTCCCTACCGCGACGCCCTCTACCGCTGAGCGGCCATGTCCGCTTACACCCTGGAGCAGCGCAACCCGTGGACGCGCAGGCTTTCGGTGTTGTACTTCAAACGGTTTCCCTGCAGGTCCACCACATCGATGCCCATGCCGCGAAGGATGGCGTCTCCCGCGGCGCAGTCCCATTCCATGTAGGGCCCAGTCCGTGCGTGGATTTCCGCGTCGCCCGTGGCGAGTTGGCAAAACTTCAGCGCCCCGCTGACGGGGCGAGACACGACGTCGGCCGGGTCGATGTGGGGCGGGACGAGGTCCTGAAGGCGGGCTTCCTCCACCCAAGAGGTGACCATTCGGTACGGACGTTGAATGGGCGAGGGGTGAAGGGGTTTGACGGTTGAGCCGTCCAAGGGAGCCACTTGCACAGGGACCCCCACGCCGCCGAGGTACATCCGGTTGGCGAGCGGGTCGGCCACCACGCCGAAGATGGGGCCGGTGGCGTCGCACAACGCAATGTTGACGGCAAACCCAGAACGGTTTTTCAAAAACGACTCCGTGCCATCCAGGGGGTCGACCAGCCAGTACCGGGACCAGGCGCGTCTCGTCTCGAAGGGCGGGGCATCTGCCTCCTCGCTCAAGACGGGGACGTCCGTGCCTTGCAGACAATCCTGGATGGCGCGCTGCGAAGCCAGATCCGCTGAGCTGACCAAGGAGCCGTCGGCCTTTTCAGAAATGCTGAGTTCCTCGTCCCCTTTGGGCAAGGCTTTCAGCAAGACCCGCGCGGCCTCGCCACCGGCTTGAATGGCGGCGTGTTGTTCGTGGGGAGAGGCTTGGGAGCGGGACATGCTGTGGACACCGAAGGTAAGCTACATTTGCACCGACGCAGGGGTGCCGAAAGGCTGAGATTACACCCTCCGAACCTGCCCGGGTCATGCCGGGAAGGAAGCGAATCCACCGCCTTGTGCGGTGGCCATCGAGGCCCCTTGGTCTCCTGTGTCATGTTTAAAACCAAACACGATGACACATCCAATTTCATTCATTTCGCACTTCCGCCGTGGCGCGGCTGTGCTCTGTTCTTTGGGTTTGAGCCTCGGCGCCTTCGCCCAGCTCGATGTCGACACCCTTGCCGTGTCCACGGCCACCGTGTCTGCGGTGCAGGCCGCCGACAAGGATCCGTTCGCGGTCACCAATTTGGCAGTGGAGGACATTCAAGCCCAAGATGCGGCCCAGGATGTGCCGTTTCTGTTGCGCCTCACGCCCTCTACGGTGGTGACTTCAGATGCTGGGCATGGCGTGGGTTACACCGCGTTGCGCATTCGCGGGGTGGACCAAAGCCGCATCAACGTGACCATCAACGGGGTTCCACTCAACGACGCCGAATCTCAAGGGGTGTTTTGGGTGGATTTGCCTGATTTGGGCAGCAGCATGACGGGCATGCAGATTCAGCGAGGTGTGGGCACCAGCACCAACGGTCCTGCGGCATTCGGGGCGACCGTGTCGGTCAACACGTTGGGCACCTTGGCCAAGCCAGGCGTGCGCGCGGTGTTGGGGGGCGGATCCTTTGGGACACAACGTCGGACGCTCGCATGGAACACAGGCATGTTGGCAGGCGGTTGGTCGTTCGAAGGCCGTGCCTCGCGCATCACGTCGGATGGATGGGTTGACCGGGCGACCAGCGATTTGAGCTCGTTGTACGGACGGGTGGCCAAGCGCTGGGAAACGGGGCGTTTGTCCCTGACCACGACCTTGGGTCATGAGCGCACTTATCAAGCGTGGTACGGCGTGCCTCAAATCGCCGCCAACCCCGAATCCACAGAAGAGGAGATCCGCACTTGGGCCGCAGGGAGCTACGAGTATGGATACGGTGCAGACACCGTGCGCTTGAACGACCTCGTTGCGCGTCGAGGCCAACACAACTACTACCGTTACGAGAACGAAGTGGACGACTATCGCCAGGATCACATGCAGGTTCACCTCGACCAAACGTGGGGCAACTGGACCTTGGGAGGCGTGCTGTACGGCACCGCTGGCGCAGGCTTCTACGAGCAGTTCCGCCAGGGCGACGACTTGGCCGATTACGGGTTTGCCCCACTCATCATGGGGACGGATACGGCATTCACCACAGATTTGGTCCGTCGCCGTTGGTTGGACAACACCTTGATGGGGTCGTCTTGGACGGTGTCCAACCGCACCGGGGCCTTGGAGCAGGTGTACGGCATTTCCGCGTCATCGTACGTCGGAGATCACTTTGGTCGGTTGATCTGGATGGACATGTCAGCGGGCGTGGAGCCCGACGATGAATACTACCGCAGCGTGGGGGAGAAGTACGACGTGAGTGGGTTCGGCAAGTGGTCAGGAGAGGTCGACGCGTTGCGTTGGCACGCCGAGGCCCAGCTGCGCCACGTGAACTACAACACGACAGGCCGCGACGACGACTACAGCGAGATCGACGTTCAGGACACGCTGACCTTTTTCAACCCCAAGGCGGGCTTGACTTGGACGCCCTCCGACAATGCCCAGAGCTTTGTGTCCCTGGCGGTGGCCCACCGTGAGCCAGCGCGTTCCGACTACCTGGATTCTCCCCAAGACACTCCGCTCCGTCCAGAGCGTTTGGTGGATCTGGAGGCAGGCACCAAAGTGCGTGGCGAGAACTGGGCCTTGGGCGCCACCCTGTACAACATGCAGTACACGGACCAACTCGCAGCCACCGGCCAATTGAACGACGTCGGAAACGTGGTGCGTGTGAATGTGGTGGACAGCTACCGACGTGGCTTGGAGCTCGAGGCGGGCATCCAGGCAACGCCTGTGCTGCGCTTGGACGCGAATGCGACCTTCTCGCAAAACAAGATTGCCCTGTTTGAGGAGACCATCTACGATTACGACGGCGCGTTCGATTACGTGAACATTGTCACCCACGAAAACACCGATTTGGCCTTGTCGCCCAGTGTGGTGGGTATGGGCATGGTCACCGTCGAAGCGCCTGAAGACAGCAAGCTGTCTGGCTTGTCCTTGAGCGTCATCGCCAAACATGTGGGGCGTCAGTTCTTGGACAACACGGGCAACGAAGGCCGTGCGTTGGATGCCTTCACCACCTTGGATGCGGTGTTGCGTGCAGAGACCACGCTGACGTCTGGACAAAACGTGAGCCTGTCGGTGTTTGGCAACAACCTCTTGGATGCGGTTTACAGCGCCACAGGTTGGACGTACAGCTACCGCTACGGCGGGCCTGGTTCAGAAACGACAGAAAACTACGTGTACCCTCAGGCGGGACGGCATGGGTTTGTCACCCTTGCGGTCGGATTCTGAGGGAGTCGGTGGCGAGGCGGTCGAGGACTTCAGGGTCCTTCTCGATCGCCGTGCCCACCACACAACAGGTGGCACCGGCCTCCCAAGCGCTATCTAAATCCGTTTGGGAGGTCATGCCACCGCCCACGACAATGGGCACGTCCACGGCTTCGCGGACGGCTGAAATGACGTCGCGGGAGATGGGGGTGCCCGCGCCGCTGCCGGCGTCCATGAAGATGCACTGCAAGCCCAAAAGGCATCCCGCTTGCGCCGTGGCCACGGCCAGTTCCGGCTTGTGCATGGGAATGGGGAGGGAGTGAGAGATGTACGCCGCTGCTGTCAGGGGCGGATCTCCGAGCAACATGTACCCCGTGGCCACCGTGGGGATGCCCATCTTGACAATCCTGGGGGCGGATTCCACATGACGTCCGATCAACAGGTCTGGATTCCTGCCAGAAATCAAGCTGAGGTAGAGCAAGGCGTCGGCTCCTTGAACCACTTGGTTGGGCGCACCAGGAAACAGAACCACAGGCTGGGTGACGGCGTCTTTCAGGGCCCGAACGACGGGTTCGGTTTTGCCTTCTCCCACCAGGCTTCCGCCCACGAACACATCTGTGGCTTGGCTTCGTTGGATGGCGTTGATCAAATCAAGCCAACCATCTCCTCGAGGAACGCTTTCAGGGTCGACCAACACGGCGAGCCGTTTTTGGCCGAGCAGCATGTCCTGCCTCAGGCCGTCGTGCCAAGTGCTGGATTCAGTCATCACAGGGGAAGATAGTGCGTTTCAACGATTGGACAAGGGAAGGGTGGCGCATGACATGGCCCGAGGAAATGGTCAAAAACCGCACGTGGGGATGGTCGACAAGTTGGTCCCAGCCGCGGCCCCAAGATTTGGGAATGATGGCGTCGCGGTCCCCGAAGACGACGTGCACATGTCCCCCTTGCTGGGCCATGTGGCTCCAGGACCTGCGCATGCCCTCTCGTGTGGGCCAAAACTTGCGGTGGGTCATCCAGGTGTTGGCCACCAACGTGCGCATGGCGTTGTCTTCCGTGTGGTGCAAGGCGAAATGCGCCAAGTGGGCTGGAAGAATGCGGACTTTGCGCAAGCCTCGGATGAGTGCCCGAATGCCTTCGGCGTGGCGGTCGACCCAGGCCCACGTGGCGCGGCCTGCCGCGGTCTCCACCGCGAACTTGTACATGGGGTTTTTCTTGAAGCCATCCGGCGCCAAAAGAGTCAGACCCATCCACCGTTCTGGGTGGCATTCCAGGAGCGCCATCGCCACCCGTCCGCCCAGAGAGTATCCGAGCAATTCACGTGGCACGCTTTTGGCGCGCGTTACGAGAAGGTGGCCCAACCATGCGTCCAAGGCCTTGGCCATGTGCGCAGGTTGAAGCACTGCTTGGGCGGGGCCGTCCAAGGGAGGGTGGCTCCCGTTTTGATGGGCGACCCCCACCGAGAGCATGGCGGTGCCTTCCTCGTACAAGGGCAAGTACGCCAGCATTTCGTCGCATGGACGGCCGAATCCGTGGAAGGCGACGACCACCCGCGTGGGTGGGTTCTGGGGCGCATGCCACACCGCGTTCCAACGCCAACCTCGGTCTGTCCAAGTGGTCTCCATGGCACAAAGGTCGGGCGGTGGGTTTTTTGTGGAAAACGACGGGGCACGAGGCATGCCGTGAACGGCAAGCCTTGCTCTAATTTTGCGCCCGGTCCACAACGTTTGGTCTTCTTTTCTCTGCCCGAATGGTTCGAATTCAAAAAATCGAGCCGCTCGGATAAAAAAAAAATGCCCAAAGACAACAGCATCAAGTCGGTCCTCATCATTGGAAGCGGACCGATTGTCATTGGACAAGCCTGTGAATTCGACTACTCCGGAAGCCAGGCATCCCGCAGTCTCCGGGAAGAAGGCATCGAAGTCACCCTGATCAATTCCAACCCCGCCACCATCATGACCGACCCGGTCGTGGCGGACCACATTTACCTCGAGCCACTCGAGCCGGAATCGATTGTCAAGATTTTGGAGAAGCACGACATCGACGCCGTGCTGCCCACAATGGGAGGTCAAACGGCCCTCAACCTCGCCATCAAGTGTGAGGAGATGGGCATTTGGGAAGACCACAACGTCCGGATGATTGGGGTGAACACCGACGCCATTGAGATCACGGAAAACCGCGAGGCTTTCCGGAACCTCATGGAGGAGATCGACGTGCCGATGGCCCCCCAAACCACCGCCAAGAGCTTCTTGGAAGGCAAGGAGGTGGCCCAGGAGTTTGGCTACCCGCTGTGCATCCGGGCGTCCTACACCCTTGGAGGGGCGGGGGCGGCCGTGGTGTACGACAAGGAGGCGTTTGAAGAAAAGCTGACCCGAGGCTTGCACCTGAGCCCCATCCACGAGGTCATGATCGACAAGGCGTTGTTGGGTTGGAAGGAATTCGAGCTCGAGTTGCTTCGCGACAGCAACGGCAACGTGACCATCGTGTGCTCCATCGAGAACTTCGACCCGATGGGCATCCACACGGGGGACAGCATCACGGTGGCCCCGGCCATGACCTTGAGCGATTCCACGTTCCAGCGCATGCGGGACATGGCCATCAAGATGATGCGCAGCATCGGAGACTTTGCCGGTGGATGCAACGTGCAATTCGCCGTGTCTCCAGACGAGAAGGAGGAGATCATCGCCATCGAAATCAACCCCCGTGTGAGCCGTTCCTCAGCGCTGGCGTCCAAGGCGACCGGTTACCCCATTGCGAAAATTGCGGCCAAGCTGGCCATCGGGTACCACTTGGACGAGTTGAAAAACCAAATCACGGGCAACACCTCCGCCATGTTCGAGCCCACGCTCGACTACGTGGTCGTGAAGATTCCCCGTTGGAACTTCGACAAGTTCCCTGGGTGCGACGACGTCTTGGGCTTGCAGATGAAGGCCGTGGGCGAGGTGATGGCCATCGGCCGCTCGTTCCAGGAAGCTTTGCAGAAGGCGTGTCAATCGCTGGAGCTCAAGCGCAACGGACTTGGGGCAGACGGCCGCGAGTTGCGCGACCAGGACGCCATCATGCACAGCCTGCGCAACGCGAGCTGGAACCGGTTGTTCCACGTGTACGACGCCTTCAAGCTGGGCATTCCGTTCCGGAGCATCTTCGAAGCCACCAAGATTGACCCCTGGTTCTTGCGCCAAATCGAGGAGTTGGTCCACTTCGAAAAGGACCTCTCCAAGCACACCATCGCCGACGTGCCCGCGGAAACGCTGCGCGAGGCCAAGCGCAAGGGATATGCCGACCGTCAAATCGCGCACATCCTGAATTGTTTGGAGTCCGAGGTGCACACCCGCCGTCAGGCGGAAGGCATCAAGCGCGTCTACAAGCTGGTGGACACGTGCGCTGCGGAATTCCCCGCGTTGACGCCCTACTACTACAGCACCTTCGAGGAGGAAGCCAACGAAAGTGTGGTGAGCGACAAGAAGAAGATTGTGGTGTTGGGCAGCGGCCCCAACCGAATCGGCCAAGGCATCGAATTCGACTACTGCTGCGTCCACGGGGTGCTGGCGGCGAAGGAATGCGGGTACGAGACCATCATGATCAACTGCAACCCAGAAACGGTGTCGACCGACTTCGACACGGCGGACAAGCTCTACTTCGAGCCCGTCTTCTGGGAGCACATCTACGACATCATCTTGCACGAGAAGCCCGAGGGGGTCATCGTGCAGCTCGGAGGCCAAACGGCCCTGAAACTTGCCGAAAAGCTCGAGCGTCACGGCATCAAGATCATGGGCACCTCGTACGAGGCGCTGGACTTGGCGGAGGATCGCGGAAGCTTCAGCACCTTGCTCAAAGAGGAAGGCATTCCTTACCCCAAGTTCGGGGTGGTGGAAAGCGCCGACCAAGCTGTGGAATTGAGCCGGGAGCTCGGGTTCCCGTTGTTGGTGCGCCCCTCGTACGTGTTGGGCGGCCAGCGCATGAAGATTGTCATCAGCGAGGAAGATTTGGAACGTCACGTGGTCGACATCCTGCGCGACATGCCGGACAACAAAATCCTGTTGGACCACTTCTTGGACGGCGCCATGGAATGCGAAGCCGACGCCATCTGCGACGGCGACGAGGTTCGCATTGTGGGCATCATGCAGCACATTGAACCTGCGGGCATCCACTCGGGAGACAGTTATGCGGTGCTGCCTCCGTACAACCTCGGCGATTTGGTCGTCCAAAAGATCGAGGAGTACACCAAGCGCATCGCGTTGGCCCTCAGGACCGTGGGGTTGATCAACATTCAGTTTGCCGTCAAGGACGACGAGGTGTACATCATCGAAGCCAACCCACGTGCCTCCCGGACCGTGCCGTTCATCGCCAAGAGTTACGGCGAGCCGTACGTGAACCACGCCGCCAAGGTGATGTTGGGGGCGGCCAAATTGAAGGAGTTGCCCCACGACCCCCACATGGACGGATATGCTGTGAAGATTCCTGTGTTCAGCTACGAGAAGTTCCCGAACGTGAACAAGGAGCTCGGGCCAGAGATGAAATCCACAGGCGAGGCCATTCGCTTCATTCCCGATTTGCGCGACCCGTTCTTCCGGAAGGTCTACAGCGAGCGCAACCTCTACTTGAGCAAGTAACCCAACCCTGCCATGTTTGCCGGCCTGCTTCGCACCCTGTTCTACATCGTCATGGTGTGGTTTGTGTGGCGGTGGCTGGACAGGTTGGTGGGTGGGGGGCAGCGAACGCGGCGTCCCTCCGGCAATGCGCGGAAGCCCAATCCCTCCCCGCGGGACGTTCGACCGGACGATTCAAAAGAAGGCGAATACGTGGACTTTGAGGAAGTGAAGGACTGAGTCTGCAGGCCCGTCCGGCCCTACCTTGCGGTCATGACGACGACCAATTTGTGGACCACGGACGAGGTCCGTGATGCCCTCCCGAGACTTGTGCCACACCTCATTGCGGTGTTGGTCATGTTTTTTGCCGCTGGATGGACCCTGTCGCCGGCGATGTTCGACGGGAAAAGGTTGCGTCAGGGCGACATCCAAAACAACATTGGCATGTCCAAGGAAGCCCGCGACTTCGAGCGGGTGGAAGGCGATGTGCCACAATGGACGGACGCCATGTTTGGGGGCATGCCGACCATTCAAATCACGGGCCCCGGCCTGGACACCGCCCCCAAAACGGTGTGGAAGACCTTCCGTGCCCTGATGCCCATGGAGGTTGCAACGTTGTTCGTGGCCATGATCTCGGCCTACGTGTTGGGCTTGTGTTTGGGCTTGTCGCCTTGGATCTCCTTGGCGTTGGGCATTGGGTTTGGACTGTCTTCGGTGAACATCTTGTACCTGGCTGCGGGCCACGCCACCAAGGTGCGCGCCATCGCCACCATGCCGGGTGTGGTGGCAGGCACGGTGTTGGCTTTCCGTGGCAAGCCATGGCGTGGCGCAGGGGTGGCGGCGCTGTTTGCGGCGCTGCATTTGGACGCCAACCACGTCCAAATGACCTACTACCTCCTGTTCTTGTTGGTGGCCATCGCTGTCGGGGCAATCGTGAGGGGAGCCGTGCAATCCAAGTTGCCACAGACCCTGCGGGCTGTGGGCCTTTTGGCGGCCGCGGGCCTTGTGGCGGCGCTGCCTCAAACGAGCCAACTCGCTTTGACCGAGCAATACTCGCAGTTCACCACCCGCGGAGAGGCCGTGTTGACCGCACCCAGCGAAGGAGGTGGCGGGCAAGAACAGGCAGGGCTCGACCGTGAATACATCTTGGAATACAGCATGTCCCGGGGCGAGTTTTGGAGCATAGCCGTGCCAGATGTGAAAGGCGGAAACAACCAGTTGTATTGGGGGGAGCAACGTTTCAGCGGGGGCGCCTTCTATTTCGGAGCCTTGGCGTTTGCCTTGTGCTTGGCGTGGTTCATTGCGGGCAGCCATTGGCTTCGTTGGCCCCTGCTGGCCGTGTCGCTGTTGGCCATCGTGTTGTCTTGGAGAGACGCCTCGTGGTTGACGGACGTGTTCTTGGCGCGGGTGCCGCTCTTCAACAAATTCAGAGACACCAAGATGATGCTGGTGCTGCTCCAAATGATTGTCCCCATCGGTGCGGCCATGGCCTTGCATGAGGTGCAATCGGACCGGGCGGCCAAGCAGTGGAAGCGTTGGGTGGGCGCGGGCGCCGCGTCGGCGGTGCTCATGGCGTTGTTCTACGTGTTGCCCGACACGTTGTTTGACTTCAAAAGCAGTTTGCGGCCGGACATGGCGATGGAACAGCTTGGCAACCGCGTCAAAGGGATGCGATTGGAGGTGTTCCGGGCGGACGTCCTCCGTGCGTTGGGGTTGTCTCTTCTCGGACTCGGTGTGGTGCTCGCTTTGGTGAAGAGATGGGTGGACGCCCGCTGGGTGGTGATGGGGACTGTGGCGGTCGTGGCCCTGGACATGGGGTCGGTGAACAACCGGTACCTCGGCTCCAACAATTACGAATCCCCGATGGACAAGCGTTTCCCCTTCGAGGCGACGCCTGCAGACCGTGCCATCTTGGCGGCAGAGCGGGGGGGAGTCCAGGATTTTGAGGAACAATTCAGGGCGGCCCAAGCCCGTTGGGAGGACAAGCTGGACGCCAAATTGACCCGACGCTACGCCCGTGCGCAGGATGCGGCGGCGTTTGAGGTGTTGAACGCCAACACGCATCACCGGGTGTTTGATTTGGCCAACCCCTTCAACGACGCACGGACGTCGTACTTCCACAAATCTGTGGGGGGCTACCACGGGGCCAAATTGCGCCGGTACCAAGACTTCATCGAGCGTGTGTTGACCCCCGAGCGGGCGGCCATCATCGCCCAAATCCAGGCGGGACAGTTTCAGCTTGGGGCGGACGTGGCCCCTGGCTTGGCCATGCTCAACACGAAGTACATGCTCGTGCCCGGAGCCGAGCAGCCCCTCCCGTTCGCCGGTGGCCTGGGGCCAGCTTGGTTCGTGGACGACGTGACATGGGTCGGCAGTGCGGAGGAAGAAATTGCAGGAATTGCGGGACTCAACCCAGCGGCCCAAGCTGTGGTTCACACCGAATTTCAAGAGACCCTGGGCCGTGTGAACGTCCCGGGTGCCAGCGAGGTGGCTTTGGAGGCGTACCACCCCGAGGGGTCCAGCTACAAGGTGAATTCTCAGCGTGGCGGGTTGCTCGTTCTGAGCGAGGTGCATTACCCTGTGGGGTGGACGGCCACGGTGGACGGGGAAGAGGTCCCCTTGGTGCGGGTCAATTACATCTTGTCTGGGCTGAATGTCCCGGCGGGAGAGCACGACGTGCAGTTGACGTTCAAGCCAGAGGGTTGGGGCACAGCCAAGATGCTCAGCCGCGCAGGAAGTTTGTTGCTCGCCGCGCTCTTGGGGCTGTCGATCCGCCTCGGAAGCAGGGAGTCGGAAGGTTGAACATCACGGAGTCAAAGCAGTTTACGAAGGCAAGATGGCGGGATTGACGATGCACCACGCGGAGCGTGCGAACGATTTTGACGCGGCAGAGTGGCAGGCCTGGGAACGGTTGTTGACCAGTGAGCCCAGTGTGCATTTGTCGGCGCCGGCCGTGCGTGCCGCCTTGGAGAGCCCACAACGGCAGGTGCGCGCCGCCGTGTGGAAGGATGTCCAGGGCGAGGTGCAAGGCTTGGCGATTTCCGAAGACAGCGAGGCCGTCAGCCAAGGCATCGACGATTTCTTGGAAGGCAACGCCTTGTTTCGCCGCGCCAAGGCGTGGCTTCACCGCAAAGGTGGCTTGACGTTTTCTGTTCGGGTGATTGGCACGCCGCTGGCGAGTGGGGCCCATGCCTGCCGCTTTGCGGAAGGCGTGGATGGCATGGCCTGCTTGGACGAGTTGATGGCCCTGCCTGGGGTGGGAGGTGACAAGACGCCAAGGACTTGGATTGTCAAGGATCAACCCGTCGCTCAAGCATGGGCCGACGGCACCCAGCTCGCAGGTCGGTCGAGCTGGCGTCCGGGTTGGGTGGATTTGGAATTTGATCCGGTGATGTGTGTGGATTTGAGCCAGCACAACTCTTGGGAAGGGTACACGGCGGGCATGCGGACCAAAGCTCGAACCAAAGTGAAGCGCATCTTGAAGCTTTCGGAACCCTTGGCGTTCGAGGCGCTCGACTTGCAGGGCATCGAAACGCATCGCAATCGGTTGCATGAGCTGTACATGAACGTCTACGGGCGTGCGGCATTCCGTTTGGGCTGCTTGCAACCTGAAGACATGGCGTGCCTGAAACGGGAAATGGGCGAGCGCTTTCAAGTGTGGGTCGCCAAGTTGGAGGGCCAAATCATCGGCTTCCACTGCGGCTTGACCGACGGACGTGAGGTGGAGGCGTTTTTTGTGGGTTTCGAAGGCAGCCACAACAAGTCCCACGCCTTGTACCAACGCATGTTGGTGGAGTTCATCCGGTGGGGCCTGGCGTTGGGATGCTCGTCTGTGAATTTGGGCCGAACGGCCTTGGACATCAAGGCCTCGTTGGGGGCCGAGCCCAAGCGTTTGGTCCTGCACGAACGCATGGCCAACCCAGTCATGCACGCCCTGTCGCGTTGGGCCGCGGGGGCAAGCGCCCCGAAGCAGCCTGCCCTCAAGCGCGCCTGGAAGCAGGAGTCAGTCCATCATGAAGTCGTCGCCCCCGCTTCCGCCGCCGCGGTTTCCTGAGCCTCGTCGTCCCCGTTCTTCCAGCTTCCCAAACTTGTACTGCAGGGTCAGGTAGAGGTTCCGCGATTCGCGCTGTCTCCATACGTCCTGGGTGAAGAAGTCGGTTTCTGTGGAGTAAGACCACCGGCGGGTGTTGAACACGTCTTTCGCCTGCAGGGTGACCTGCCACTTGTCGCCAGGGAGGTCGCGACTCACCGCCAAATTCAAGGTGGCGAAGCCGTTGAAGCGCCCTTGGGGCGTGACCGCCGCGCCGCGCACGAAGCTGTTCGCCTGGCATTTCCACGCCTCGCCCACCGTCCAAGAAGCGAAGAATCGGCTGGACCAGCTGAAGCCTGCGCTGCTGAACGGGGAATCCAACCCTGACCCGTCGTTGACCACACGGTAGGCGCTCGACGTCCAGTTGAGGCGCCCCGTCCGTCCCAACGGGATCATCACTGAAAGCTCGAGGCCCTCGTTGTGTTGTCGGCCCAAATTTTGGAAGGTCGAGAGCAACACCCCTGAGGTGTCGGATTCTGTGAAGCGGCGGATGACGTCGCGCGTGTCCTTGTAGAACAGCGCCGTGGTAATGCTCGTGCGTTGGCGTTGCCACTGGTGAGCCAACTCGTAGCTGTTGGTGTATTCCGGCAGCAAGAAGGGGTTGCCCGACCTGAAGTTCCGCGGGTCGGACATGTCCAAGTAGGGATTCAGTTGGCGGCCGCGTGGGCGGTTGACCCGACGGCTGTAGCTCAGGCTGAAGGTGTTTTCCCCGTCGGTCTCCACAAAGACGTTGGCCGAGGGGTAGAGGCTGAAGTAGTCGTTGGTGAAAGGCTCGCGGCCTTGGCTCCCGCCGCCGTCGAGGCGTGCTTCGGTGAAGGCTTGTTCCGCGCGCAGGCCGAGTTGAGTGCCAACGATGCCAAAGGTTTGGCCTGCAGTCACGTACGCCGCATGCACCTGCTCGTCGTACAGAAACGCGTAGTTCACGGTGTCCAACCCGTACGGCAGGAAAATGCCGTCGGTCAGGACGGTGCTGTCGGCCTCGGTGTAGTCGAAGTCCGAGACATCCTCGTTCCAGGTGGATTTCCATCCCAACTCCAGCTTGCCCTCTTCGCCCCACGGACGCTCGAAGTCGGTTTGGGCGATCCAGCGCGTATTTTGGTTGTCTTGCCCGTTGAACGTCGACACCTCGTCGACCGTGGCGTCGGGCACCAAGCTGACGTCCAGGAAGTCCGCGCGGCTCAGGCGCGAGTTGTGCGAACGCCGGACGTCGGCCGTCCACTTGTGATCGCGCTCGCCGAGCCGTTTCTCAAACCCGAAAAACACATCCCCGCCTTTGGAATCGCTGAGGCTTTCTTCCACCCGAAGTGCGTTCGTGGAAAGCCCGTCCTGCGCGCCACCGATCCAGGATTCTGCCGTGGCTGTGGAGTCCCAGCCGTCGCGCACGCCCTCGTTGGCGTTGACGCCCGTGAACCAGGTCCAGCCTTGCGCTCCGCGGTACTCGGCTTTCAGGGAGCCGGACAAGCTGCCGCGGTGGCTGTCTCCGGGGCGGGACACGGAGGAGTTGGACGTGGAGTCAGGCGACCAGTATTGGACACGGTCGGTCTCCCCGGCCATGAAGGACTGCCGGTCGTTCCAGCCGAGGTTGGAGCTCAGGGACCACGACGTGGTGCGGTAGTTCAGGCTGGCGTTCGCGTCGTGGTTGTCCCCGGTGCCGTAAGTGGCTTGAAGCTGACCGCTGAACCCTTCCAGCTTGTTCTTTTTCAAAACGATGTTGAGGATGCCGGCCGTGCCGTCGGGGTCGAAGCGTGCCGAAGGGTTGGTGATGAGCTCCACGCGGTCGACGGCGCTCGCTGGCAAAGACTCCAGGAAGGCTTCCCGAGCCCCGCCCGCCAGTCCTGAGGGGCGGCCGTCGATGAGGATTTGCACCCCGGCCGATCCACGCAGGGTGATGTTCCCGTCGATGTCCACGTTGACGGAGGGGATGTTTTCCAGCAACTCGGTGGTGTTTCCGCCTCGGTTGGTCAGGTCGTTGCCCACATGAAAGACCCGGCGGTCCACCCGCATTTCCATGACGGAAGCTTGTTCCACCACCACAGCCTCTTCCAAGGCGGTGATGTCCGGTTCCATCGACACGTTGCCCACCTTCCAGCGCAACGATTCTGGGTTGCGCGGCGAGCACATTCTTGGACCGATGCGTTGGGAGACGTAGCCTGGGAACCGGATTTCAAGCCACAGCCGCCCGACTTCGATCTCTTCGAGGTTGAAGGTGCCGTCTTCTTGACTCAACACGCCGCCAAGGATGGAGCTGTCCCGTGCGCTGGTCACCACGACCGAGGCAAACGGAAGGGCTTCCCCTGAGGTCGCGTCCAACACGGTGCCCGTCACGGCTGCGATTTTGGGTTTGGGGCGTCCCTCGCCAGGTTTTTGGCCCCACGCAACAGGCGCGGCCAACCACAAGAGCAGTCCCCACGTCAACGCGCGGAGGGGGAAGTGATGGGGGAAGAAGTGCAGCATCGTGAATGAAAGACGTTCAAGCGGTGCAAATGTTCAAAAACCGGAGGCAACGGCGGCAGGTGCGCCTGCTATCTTCGCGGCGTGCGCGAGGTCTCTCACATTCCCCACCCCGTCATGCGCGTCACGGTGCACAGCTACAACGGCCAATACCGGTTGCAGTTTGTGGTGGACCGGTTTGAGCAGGCGTTCAAATTCCCAGAATCCGACCACACCCTGGCGGAAGTCGAGTCCATGGCGGGCGCCATGGCGGAGGACGTGCTGATGCGATTTGTGGACATGCGCACCCAATACCATCAATCCCTGACCCCATGAATTCAGTCTCGTCCAAGGTGTTTTGGCCCGTGGTGGCCGTGCTCGGCGTTTGGCTTGCGGTGTTGACCGCCCAAACCATGAAGTCTCCCTCCGTGGCCGACAAGGCGCGCGCCGAAGGCGGGCCCGTGGTTGCCTTCGTGCACGGGGATTCTCTGCAGGCAGGGATGGAATTCGTCCAAACGCTTCAAGCCAATTTTCAAGTGCAAATGGAGGCGCGCGAGGCACGGTTGCAAGAGGATGCCGCCCCGCTTCAGGAGGAAGCCCAAGAGCTTCTGGCTTACGCCAACACAGACGCGGCGACCCAAGACGAACTGGAGATTGCCCAGCGTCGCATCATGGAAATTGAGGAGGAGCTTCGGGCCCTGCAGATGGCCGCCGAGCAGGACGTGTTCGTGGCCGAGCAGAACATGAAGTCCATCCTGGCCGAGGCGCTTCGCCGCAACCTCGAAGCGCATGCGGAGGAAGAAGGCATCGACTTCATCTTGAACTGGGGCTTGAGCGGCGAAGGCGTGCTTTACGGCAGCGAGCCTTGGGACATCACGACGGACGTGCTCGAGCGCATCAACAGCGACCAATGACCGTCGCCGCCCGCAAAAAACAGGAGCACATCGTTGACCACGTGCTCTACTGCTGGCAAATGGAGGACCTCGTGCGGGCCTCCCAATTCCAGCCCGCGGTCCTCGAATCGTGGGCCGAGCAACATGCCTTGGCTGAGGGCACGGATCCACAAGCCGAGATCGATTGGATCCTGAATGTGGCCAAGGCGCTTCGGGCGGCTGGCGCCACAGAAACGGGCCACGCGTCCGAGGTGCAAGAGACCATGATGGAGCTTGCCCACCTGCATGAGCTGTTGCTGGGCGTGATGGCGGACGCCAATTACAAGCAAGCTTTCGAGTCGGCTGAACCGCTGTTGGAGGACTTGGCCAAGCGCGCCGACAAAGAGGCCCACCCCGTGGAGCAAATGGTGGTGGGGCTGTACGGTTGGCTTGTGTTGCGGATGCGCAAGGAGACCGTAAGCGCAGAAACGGAGTCCGCCATGGTGGGGCTTCGGAATTGGGCCAACGCCCTGGCCAAAGGCCACCTCAAGGTCTACTACGGCAAGTGACCTGAAGGGGGCGAATCGTCCTCGACCCCGTGTTGACAACTCTGGGCCTTGCCCGCCCTGCGCCTCAGGTTGCGGGGGATTTTGCAGTATGCCAAACACCCACCTTTGGAAGCCTGAAATTTTGGACCTCGCCGTGGAGTCGGACCGCATTCGACTCGAGACCCTGCGGGCGTCTGGGCGCATCTTGGAGGAGTACGACACCTTGGATGCGCAGGTCGCCGAGTGGGCCGTGTGTTGCCATCCTCCGGCCAAGCACGATCCTTCCTTGCTGGCCTCCACGCTCGGCACGTTGATGCAGGACCAGGATTGGGACACGTTTGGCGTGTGGGTGCATTACCCTTGGAGCGGCCGCTTGGTGCGCTTGTTGCCCGAGGACGCCTTTGTGGAGGTGCGCACCAACCGGAATCGGGAAAAAATCACCCGAGAAGAGACCGCCGCCCTGCGCACCAAGACGGTGGGCATTGTGGGGTTGAGTGTCGGGTCGACCACGGCCATCGCCCTGGCCATGGAGCGTGGATGCGGTGCCCTGAAGCTGGCCGATTTCGACGTGATCGAGCTCTCCAACATGAACCGCATTCGATGCGCGGTGCACGAGCTCGAATTGCCCAAGTGGGTCGTCACCGCCCGGGCCATTGCCGAATTTGACCCGTTCCTCGAGTTGGAAATTTTCGAAGACGGGGTCCACGCCGACAACGTGGACGTCTTCGTGTCGGGCTGCGACGTGGTGGTCGACGCGTGCGACTCCCTCGGCGTCAAGGCTTCCCTTCGCTTGGAGGCCAAGCGCCAGGCGTGCCCTGTGGTCATGGACACCAACGACCGGGGCATGTTGGACATTGAACGGTACGACCGTCCGGAATGGACTTTGAACGGGTTCCTTCACGGCCGAATCGACGAAGCAACGATGAAGTCGTTCGCCCAGGCCAAAGGCTGGACGCCCGAAGCCCTGCAAGCGTTCGTCAACGTGGCTGAAGCTTCAGAACGCGGTCAACTCAGCCTCCCCAAGGTGGGGACAGAGCTGGTCAGCTGGCCGCAAACGTACACAGGCGTTTGTGCTGGCGGCGCCCACGCCGCAGAGGCATGCCGCCGTTTGGCGCTGGGAGAAGGACTCCCGGACGCACGCATCACCATGGATTTGCATGAGCAGCTCACCCAACAAGCCGTCGGTTGAACGCCTGAGGCAGGCGGAGGCTGTCGACGAGGCCATCGTCTTGGTGTCCCGTGCCAACCAGGACCCTGGGTTGTGCAAGCGCTTGCTGGACGGCCACAAGCGGGTGTTGAAGGCGTACGGCATCAAGAATTTGTCGTCGTTCAGGACGGACTGGTTCCGCCGGGACGATGTGATCGTCATCGCCGTGTTGAGCGGCGACGGCGAACGTGTCTTGGCTGGGGCCCGCGTGCAGCCGGGCCTGGTGGCCAACGACTTCCCGTTGCACCAAGCCGTGGGCCACATGGACCCGGAGGTGGGCAACCTTTTGGAGCGCATCATTCCCGAGGGAGCGTACGAGATGAACGCCCTTTGGAATTCCATCGAATTGGCCGGCATGGGCATGGGGTCTGAATTCCTCATCCAAGTGGCCATGGCTGCGATGCCCCTCGTCGAGGCCAAACACCTCGTGGCCTTGACCTCCCCGGTCACGCGGCGTTGGAGGGAAAAGCACGGCTGGCAGTTGCGCAGCGAGTTGGGCGACGACGGGTACTTTGTGTACCCCAAGGACACTTTGCGCGCCACCGTCGAGCACTACGTCCATCCGGACTACGAAACGCACGTGGCGCCTGAGGTGCTCGAGCTCATGACGTCGATCCGTCGCCGTCCTGCAGGCGTCACCACCCATGTGCACGGCGCCAAGGGTCAACTCAACATCCGACTGAACTTGACGCTTTGATGACGGCACGCTGGCACCATCGGATCCTGCAAACGGTGTGCTGTGTGGCGGTGTGTTGCTTGATGGAACAGGGGGCTTGGGCCCAAATGTCGGGGTCCGGCGAACGCTACCTCGGCCGCCATATGCATGCGGTGGAGCTGGCGTCCCCCTCGGCCAACACCACCTTTGAAACCCTCGAAGCCAGCGCCAAGCGGCGGCTGGACGTCGATGTGCCCACCTTGAGCAACACGGCCGCGTGGACGTGGGTTGAGGTGGACTTGACCCACTTGGACATGCCTGGCGCTTGGTTGGAGATCTCCTCGGCCATGGTGGATTCCTTGGTGGTGTTTGCCTCATGTCAAGGGCAGGCGCTGTACCGCATGGAGGCCCATGGGGCGGGCCGGCGGTGGAGCCGCGCAGAAGGCGCCCTTCAAGGGAGCAACTACCCCAAGTTCCCGTTGCCGTCGGAGTCCTGCGACGACCTCAAGATGTACGTGGGCGTCCAGGCAGGCAAGCAGTTGCTGCTGCCTGTTCGCGTGGCGTCGTCTTCCGAGTTGCGCGCCTTCAGCCTAGCCCGGGACTTGTTCTTCGCCTTTTACGTGGGCATCATGGCGGTCATGCTTTTGTACAACCTCGTCCTGTACTTCACCGTACGGGACCGAAGCTACCTGCTGTACACGCTGTTCTTGATCGGGGTGGCCTGTTCGCAGCTGTTTTTGGAGGGGTACCAGGGCATCCTGCTGGGGCTGGACAGCACGACGTGGTTGGGGATGCGGCTGGTGCACCTGATTGGCATCTTCTCAGGAGTGACCACGATTTTGTTCGTGCAACGGTTCTTGCATCTGAAGCGAAATGCCCCGCGGTACCACAAGCTCTTTCGGGCCTTTGTGGTGGCGTACGGCGGCGTGCTGGCGGTGCTGTTGCTGGGGTTCCTCAACCTCAGTTTTTCGCTGATCAACGCCGTGGCCTCGGTGGCGGTGCTCGTCATTCCTGCGTCGCTGGAGGCCCGCAAGCAAGGCCAAAAATCCGCCACCTTTCTCTTGATTGCTTTCACCGCCTTCTTGTTGTCGGTGACCGTCTTCGCCTTGAAGGAATTTGGGGTGCTTCCCCACACGCTGTGGACGCGGTTCGCCATGCCGGTGGGAAGCATCGTCCAGCTCGTGTTGTTGTCGATTGCCCTGGCCGACCGCATCAACCAACTCAAGAAGGAGTCGTCCAAGGCGCGTGAAGAACAATTGCGCGTGAGCCAGCTCAACGAGCGCATCGTGAAGGAGCAGAACCAGGTGCTGGAGTCCAAAGTGAAGGAGCGGACGGAGGCGTTGGAGTCTCAGAACGAATCTTTGGAATCGGCCCTTCAGGAACTGAAGGTGGCCCAGGATCAGCTCGTCCAGAACGAGAAACTCGCCAGCATTGGTCAGTTGACGGCAGGCATCGCCCACGAGCTGAACAACCCCATCAACTTTGTGTCCTCCAGTGCCCAAAGTTTGCGGCGCGACTTCGAGGACGTGTCGGAAGTCATGGAGCGGGTGCTGGCCCTCGGGCCGGACGATCCTGAACTGCAGAGCGCCATCACGGCCCTGCAGGAAAAAATCGCGGCGTTGGATTTGGGCTTCACGATGAAGGAGATTGAGGAATTGCTGACCGGCATTGAAGACGGCGCCCAGCGCACGACGGCAATCGTCAAGGGCTTGCGCATTTTCAGCCGCATGGACGGCGACGAGGCGAGCAAGGCCAACATCAATGAATTGTTGGAATCGACCTCCGTCATTCTGCGGTCGTCGTTCCGAGAGGAGGCGTCGGTGGTGTTGGAGTTGTCGCCGGACGACACGGTGGTGATGTGCCAGCCTGGCAAGTTGAACCAGGTGTTCATGAACCTCATCAGCAACGCCGTGCAAGCGACGGTGATGTCGGGCAAACCGTTTGCCGAGCGCGAAGTGCGGGTTCGCACGCGGCGCGTGTTGCAAGGTGAGGTGGCCAGCGTGCAAGTGGCCATCGCCGACAACGGGGTCGGCATGGACGAGGACACCCAAGCCCAAATTTTTGACCCCTTTTTCACCACCAAAGAAGTGGGGGAGGGCACGGGCCTCGGCTTGAGCATCGTCAAGGGCATCCTCGACGACCACCGCGCCACCCTTGAACTTGAATCGAAACCAGGGAAGGGCACGACCTTCCTCATCACGTTCCCTGCATGATCCACGTACTTTACCTCGACGACGAGGAACACAACTTGACGGCCTTCCGGGCGGCCTTCCGCCGCGACTTCCAGGTCCACGTCACAACGGTGCCGTCGGAGGCGGTCCGGATGCTGCAGGAGCACCCCATCGAGGTGGTGATTTCTGACCAGAAAATGCCCGACGTCAGCGGCGTGGAGTTCTTCGAGATGATCATGGCCGACCACCCCGATCCCGTGCGCATGTTGCTCACAGGCCACGCGGACATCGACGCAGTGATCGACGCCATCAACAAAGGGCGGATTTACAAGTACATCTCCAAGCCGTGGAACGAGCCGGAGTTGAAGCGGCTGGTGGAAGAGGCCAGTGCGTTGTACCGTCGTCGCGCCCAAAACACGGCACGCACCGCGTCGTACGGCAAGAACTTGGCCTCGTTGCGTGAGGCCTTGACGACCATGAAGGACGAGTGTCAGGCCCATGCGGACCTGGGGGGAGACGCCAAGGCTTCCTGGACGGCGACCCTCGACCGGGCCATTCGGTGGATCGAGCAGCCCGACTCAGAGTTCTGAGGCCGTATCTTGGCAGGGATGCAAATCCTGCTCATCGACGACAACGACATCGACAACGCGGTCAACGCCAAGCTGTTGCAGCTCGCCAAGATCAGCGACGACATCACGACGTTCACCGACCCGATGAAGGCCCTGCGGCATTTGGCCACTGTTGGGTCAACCTGGACGTCGCCGAGGCACATTTTGCTGGACATCCGCATGCCCAACATGGACGGGTTTGAGTGGCTCGAGGCGTTCCGTCAATTGCCTGGCGACATCCAGGCCATGTGCCGGGTGTTCATGCTGACGGCGAGCATCAACCGCGACGAGTTGGACCAAGCCGAGCACGACGACACGGTCATCGCTTTGCTCGAAAAGCCGCTGGACGTGTACGTGTTCAAGCAGCTTCTGGACCTCTGACGCAGGTCACCACTGCATCGGCACCTCGATGAGGAGGAGTCTGGTGTTTTCTGTGGCTTCGATGGACACGCTGCCCGTGTCCCACACCCCGACCGCATCGCGGCGTCCCAATTTCTGGCCGCCCACTGTGGCTTCGCCTTCAAGGACCATGGCGTACAGGCCTTGGTTTGTGTCGTGCATGGTGTAGGTGTCGGCCCACCCGGCGCTCAATTGACCGACGTGGAACCACGCGTTTTGGTGGATTTTCACGCCTTGGGTCCCGTCCGGAGACACCACGCATTGAAGGGGGGGCTGAAGGTTTGAGGGATCCATGGTGATCTGGTCGTACGAGGGCGTGAGCTCGCGCTGGTTCGGGAAGACCCAGATTTGCAAGAAACGCACGTCTTCGTCGGCGTTGTGGTTTTTCTCGCTGTGCATGATGCCTGTCCCGGCGCTCATGATTTGAACGTCACCTTCGCGAATCACGGTCTTGTTGCCCATGCTGTCCTGGTGTTCCAAATCGCCGGACAACGGGATGCTGATGATTTCCATGTTGTCGTGCGGGTGGGTGCCAAACCCTGCACCGCCTGTGACCGCGTCGTCGTTCAAGACGCGAAGCGCCCCGAAGTGCATGCGCTCGGCGTCCCGCCAACTGGCGAAGCTGAAGCTGTGGTAGGTGTCGAGCCAGCCGTGGTCGGCATGGCCTCTTGAGTCTGCAGGGTGAAAGACGGTTTGCATGGGGTTTTGGGCTTGGGCGACGCCGGCTATGGCCAGAATGCCAAGGGCCATGAGAAGGGGTCGGCGGTGGATGTTCATGTTGAAGTGTGTCGACAATAGATGTATGTACAACAAAAATACTGCACCCGGGTTCAATGCACAAAAAAGGGGAGCCGAAGCCCCCCTTTGACGGTTGAATCGATTCAGACTCAGAGGTACTTGAAGTCCTCGCCCGGTTGGATGTTCTGAAGCGTCTCGTAGATGAGGCGGATGCAATTCTCGACGTCGTCCTTGTGCACCATCTCGACGGTGGTGTGCATGTAGCGCAAAGGGAGGGAGATCAACGCGCTGGGGACCCCTTGGTTGGAATACGCGAACGCGTCGGTGTCCGTGCCGGTGAAGCGGCTGGCCGCCTGGCGCTGGAATGGGATCTTGTGGTCGTCTGCCGTGTCGATGATGCGTTGAAGCAGGTTGTTCTGCACCGCAGGTCCGTACGTCACGCTGGGGCCTTTGCCGGCCGCCGTGTCGCCCTGTTCAATCTTGTTGAGCATGGGCGTGTGCGTGCAGTGGGTGACGTCGGTGACGATGGCCACGTCGGGTTGGAGGCGCTCGGCGATCATTTGGGCTCCGCGCAATCCGATTTCTTCTTGCACGGAGTTTGTGATGTACAGCCCAAACGGCAGCTTCACCTTGTTCTCATGCAGCAAGCGCGCCACCTCGGCGATCATGAATCCACCGGCGCGGTTGTCGAGCGCACGTCCGACGTACCAGTCCTTGTTGAGGACCATGAACTCGTCGGGGTAGGTCACGACACATCCGACGTGAATGCCCATCTTCTCCACTTCCTCCTTGTTCTTGGCGCCCACGTCCAAGAAGATGTTCTTCAAGGTGGGGGCTTCCTCTTTCCCAGCGCTCCGGGTGTGGATGGCTGGCCACCCAAACAACCCTGGCACCACGCCGTTTTTCGTGTGGATGTTCACGCGCTTGGACGGCGCGATTTGGTGGTCGCTGCCCCCGTTGCGACGGAGGTAGATGAACCCGTCGTTGGTGATGTAGTGCACGAACCAGCTGATTTCGTCGGCGTGCGCCTCGATCACCACCTTGTAGGGGGCGTCGGGATTCACCACGCCGACCACCGTCCCGTAGGTGTCCACAATGTGGGTGTCGATGTAGGGTTTGATGTAGTCGAGCCACAACTTTTGGCCTTCAGCCTCAAAGCCCGTGGGCGACGCGTTGTTCAGGTAAGCCTCCAGGAATTTCTGGGACTTCGCCGTGATGATTTTCTTCTTTGCCATGAACCAAAATTAGAACGGGGGAACCCTGCGTGTTGCAAGGTTCCCCCGTCAGTTGTCAACCCTTCAAGGGTGAAGATTCAAAGGGTCATGTGCGTCGCTGTCATTCGCAGGACGATCCGAACAACGAGAGGTACTCGAGAAGGTCTCCCATGCCGATCAAGCCGTCGTCGTCGAGGTCTGCGCGGCACTCGTTGGAGAACACGCAAGAACCGTTGTCGCACGTGGCGGCTGGGTCGTAGTTGCCTGCCTCTGGCACGGTGCAACCCTGCACAACGCTTGTGCCCTGACATCCTGTGGGGATGCAGCTGAAGTCGCACTGTCCGTCGTCCACGTTGGCGTCCATGTTGTAGTTGCACGCCGCTGCGTAGGTGCAGCCGAGCACTTCCAACTCGTCGCAGATGCCGTTGATGTTGGCGTCGTTCATGCAGTTGCCGTCGCAGTCGAGGTAGGCTTCAGGGTAGACGCACGAGCCGTCTTCCACCGTGGCGCCTTCCTCGTAGTTGCAGGCCGCCGCGTCGGTGCATCCTGTGCAGCTGAGGTAGTCGCATGAGCCGTCGTCGTACAAGGCCGAGTCGCTGTAGTTGCAAGCCGCCTCGTCAGTACAACCGCAAGAGCTGTTGCCGAAGCTGAGCGTGAGGTACTCGGCGTTCTCGCCGTTTCCTTCAGGGAAGACCTGCACGTACAACTGCCCGGTCAAGGTGCCGTCGGTGGTCAACTGCGCAAGCAAGACCTTCTTGTCGGTCCCGGCCACGCCGTTGTCGTCGAGGATGGTGGTGAACCAAGAGCCTCCGAAGAAGCTGTTGATCTCCAAGTTGCCTCCAGCTTCGAAGTCTTCCACCCAAGAGTCGCCGTCCGCTTGGACCAACGAGATGGTGCCGTTGCCGTCGCCTGGGGCAGGCGCTTGGTCGATGCCGATGGTCACCCAGCTGTCGTAGGCGAGCTCAGGGAACACGCTGAACAGGAATGGGTTGCTTTGGTCTGCAGTCAACCCCCCGAATTCGTTCTGGTAGAAGCTGGTGCTTGTGCGCAGGAACGAGGGGTTGTTTTCGTCACCGGTGATGGCCGACACGAAGTCGTCCTCGTTGGGTGTGGTCACGTAGACGCGGTACGTCGTGGTGCCCAACACGCCACCTTCAGCGTAGGTCTCCACCGACAGTCCAAACCCGTTGCTTCCGCCCACGGTGCCTGACACGCATGAGCAGTAGTCGCACGAGCCGTCCTCTTGGGTGGCGTCGCTGTTGTAGTTGCACGCAGAGTCGTCGGTGCATCCGAGGCAGCTCTCAAAGTCGCAGCCTTCGGCGCCAGTGACTTCAACCTCGATGGAGCCGGCAGCGCCGCTGACCGAGAAGCTGGTCGACGCGCCCGAGGATGCATCCACGAGGGTCATCTCAGCGCCGTTCCATCCGTCGCCGTACTCGTCCACTCCCTCCAAGGTGTAGACACCTGGTGCGAGCTCCACGAACCCTTCGAACGGTGCGCCGTAGCTCTCTCCGTTCAAGGTCCATGAAATCTCAGAGGGCCAAGACCCGGCGCTCAAGCTGATGGTCAACCCGTTGATGGCGGCAGGGTCTGTCGCATCGGGGTTGTAGTTGCACGCGCTCTCGTCCTGGCAACCTGCAATCTCGTTGGCGTCGCAGATGCCGTCGCCGTCGGCGTCGCCGTCGCATTCTCCGTCGCAGGTGTACCCTGGCTCAGGGTAGACACATGGCACCAAGTTGGTGGCGTTAACGTCGTAGTTGCATGCGGTGGGCACCACGCAGCCGTCGATCTCGAGCTCGTCGCACACCCCGTCGCCGTCGGCGTCGTTCACGCAGGTCTCGCCGTCGCACTGGTAGTACGCAGGAGCGTAGGTGCATCCCTCAGCGCCGGTCACTTCAACTTCAATTGAACCTGAAGAGCCGCTCACCGAGAAGCTGGCAGAAGCGCCAGAAGCCGCGTCGACGATGGTCATCTGGGCGCCGTTCCATCCGTCGCCGTACTGGTCTGCTCCCTCGAGGGTGTACATGCCTGGGGCAAGCTCAATCAACCCGTCAAACGGTGCGCCGTAGCTCTCGCCGTTCAAGGTCCAAGAGATCTCCGAGGGCCAGGAGCCTGCGCTCAACGAGATGCTGAGGCCGCTGGCAGGAACGGGGTCGGTGGCCGCTGGGTTGTAGTTGCACGCCGCCTCGTCTTGGCACCCTGCAATTTCTTCCGCGTCGCACACGCCGTCGCCGTCGGTGTCCACACCGGAACCGCCGCACTCACCGCAAGCATCGAGCTCGAGGCAAGAGTCGTCGTCCACGTTGGCGCTGTCGTCGTAGTTGCAGGCCGCCTCGTCAGTGCAGCCGGGCAGGCATCCGCCGAGGTAGTAGGTGGCTGTGGCGCCGTTGAGGCCAGCACCCAACACTTCCACACCGTCAGCGGTCACACTCCAAGACTGTTCGCTTGGGTAGTTGTCGGCGACCATGACGATTTGGACACATGCTTCAGCAGGAGCGCAGAACCGCTCGGTGGCGCTGGCTCCGAAGTCGCCTCCAGTGGCAATCACCTCGCCGTCCACCACAATGCTGTACGAGCCTTCGCCGTAGGTGCAGCACATGCCGTCGCTGTAGATGTCGTTGATGGTGAACTCGTAAAGGACTCCGCCATCGAGGCAGGTGTCTCCACATCCAGTCAAGTCGTCTGCAGCTTCACACGACCCATCGTCGAGCGTGGCGTCGGCGTTGTAGTTGCAGGCAGCTTCGTCGGTGCATCCGAGGACGTCCTCGGGGCACGCGTCGCAGCTTCCGTAGGTGTCGCTTGTGGAGCTTCCAGAAGCGGCCAAACGGTTGGCGTACCCGCTGTAGTCGGTGACCGGCGCACAAGAGGCACCGTTCTGCATGTCGTCAATCAAGTTCTCTTGA
>CALKFF010000043.1 GCA_938084585.1 uncultured Flavobacteriales bacterium | reverse complement strand
GCCCAATGCCACCGTGGACAACGGCACTTGCGATTACCTTGACGAATGTGGCGTGTGTGGCGGCGAAGGCATTTTGGCAGGTGCATGCGATTGCGAAGGCAACGTCATTGACGACTGCGGCGTGTGTGGTGGGCCTGGCATCCCTGAAGGAGAGTGTGATTGCGACGGGAATGTGTTGGACCAGTGTGGCGTTTGTGGAGGCGATGGTACGTCTTGCTTGGGTTGCACCGACATCACCAATCCTGGTTACGACCCTTCTGCCACCATTGACGATGGCTCTTGCCTCGTTGGGGGATGTGTGATCCCAATTGCGTGCAACTACAATGCGGAGGTAGATTACCAAATCCCAGGGTCATGTGAATTTATGACTTGTGCGGGATGCACGGATGTTGAGGCGTGCAACTTTGAGGATGACGCCACATTTGACAATGGATTGTGCGAGTATCCTCCCATTTTCTACGATTGTGAAGGGAACTGCAACAACGACATCGATGGAGATGGCATTTGCGACGAATTGGAGGAAGCAGGCTGCATCGATCCTACCAACCCTGGATTCAACCCCTTCGCCACAGATTCTGACCCAAGCTTGTGTCTGGTCCCTGGATGTACGTTGGCCTATGCGTGCAACTACGATGCAGACGCGGACTACTTGGCAGTCGGTTTGTGCGACTTCGCGACTTGTGCGGGCTGCACGGACGAGGCTGCCTGCAGCTACGACCCAGAGGCGACGATTTCAAACTTTAGTGCGTGTGTGTACCCTGAAATGTTCCGAGATTGTGATGGCAACTGTGTGAACGATTCAGACGAAAATGGCATTTGTGATGAGCTGCAGATCTACGGTTGCATGGATGAAACCGCCGCCAACTACAACCCTGATGCGAACGTTGACAACGGCACCTGCATTCCTGCACCTGTGACGGGCTGCGTCATCAATTTTGCCTGCAACTACGATCCGAACGCCACGGCTTACTTGCCCGGTGCTTGTGATTTCTCATGCTTGTACGGCATGACAGAACAGGGTTGCACGGACAACAACGCCTGCAACTTCCTTGCGCAAGAGCCCTGCAATTACACGTCTTGTCTCGCCTTGGGGTGCAACGTCTTCGGCGCTTGCAATTACGACGCTCAAGCTTTGTACAACGATGGGTCTTGCGAATACGCCACCTGTGCAGGTTGCACGAATCCGGCGGCATGTGACTTTGACGCTAACGCTGTGGTGAGTGGAACATGCGATTGGGAAAGCTGCTTGGGCTGCAACCAGCCTTTGGCAGACAACTACGACGCAGATGCGGCGAATGGCGGAAGTGGTGTTTGTGTGTTCCAAGGATGCACTTTCCCTCAAGCGTGCAACTACAATGCTGAGGCCACGCACGACGATGGCAGCTGCGAGTTCAGCACGTGCGCAGGATGTCTCAACGCCATGGCCTGCAACTACGACGTCACAGCGTTGTACTTCGATGCCAGCACTTGCTCCTTCCCGGAAAGTGGGAGCACCTGCGACGGCCTTTGTACGGATTCCAACGGCGATGGCATTTGCGATGCCGACGAAGTGAGTGGCTGCACCAACGAAGAAGCATTGAACTACGACGCAGAAGCAAACCATGACAACGGCACGTGTGTGTTGCCAGTGCCAGGTTGCACAAGTCCAAATGCGTGCAACTACCAGCCGGAGGCCAATGTGGACAACGGAACATGCGAATTGGTGTCTTGTTCCGGATGCTTGGATGAAGATGCGTGCAACTACAACCCCATGGCTTTGTTTGTGGGGTCGTGCACTTACGCTGCATCAGGCTACGATTGCGACGGGGTATGCGAGGATGTCGATCAGGATGGCGTTTGTGACGTGGATGAAATTTTTGGATGCACCAACGTCTTGGCGTGCAACTACAACGCCACTGCCTCTGAAGACGATGGATCGTGTGTCTTGGTGGATGCATGTGGTGTATGTGGAGGCAACGGCACGTCGTGTGCAGGGTGCACGTCCGAAGAAGCCTGCAACTACGACCCCAGTGCGACCATGGACAGCGGCGATTGTGAATTTGCCCCGCAGTATTTCGACTGTGACGGAAACTTCATGCTCAGCAACGTTTGCGGTCCAGGCACCTACTTCGACACAACGATTGGATCTTGTGTCCCTGAAGTTGTCGAAGAGTTCTGTCCGTTTGATTCCAACAACGACGGGGAGGTGGACATCAACGAC
The DNA here is from genome assembly GCA_938084585.1 of uncultured Flavobacteriales bacterium. Lineage (GTDB taxonomy): Bacteria > Bacteroidota > Bacteroidia > Flavobacteriales_D > Sanyastnellaceae > UBA11663. The sequence goes on along the minus strand of CALKFF010000043.1, from coordinate 29,362 downwards.
CTGATGGACCTTCTCTTGGTCTTCGGCACGCAGTGCGACTGAGGCCGAAGCGTTGAACAACAAAAAGCCCCGACCATAGTGGTCGGGGCTTTTTTATTGAATTAAAGTTGTCCGAATCAGCGACGCTCGCGCGGCTGGCTTTCGTTGCAACGGATGGGGCGGCCCATCAAGTCTTTGCCTTCCATGCCGTCGAGGGCAGCTTCAGCTTCTTCTTGGTTGGGCATTTCAATAAACCCAAAACCACGAGACCTTCCAGTTTCACGATCGTGGATGACCCGTGCACTGTCCACAGATCCATAGGCCTCAAAGGCTTCACGCAAGGCAACGTCATCAACGCCCCAAGCAAGGTTTCCAACAAAAATGTTCACATCAATAAATTAGAGGATTCTGAGGCGAAGGTAGGCGACGTGGTTCCTTGCTCAACAAGTCATGCATAAAAAAGGAGACCAGCTGCGGCCTCCTCTTCATTTTGATGCGTTTCGTGACGCCGGTGAGGGTCAATGTTCGCCCTCGGCACTCTCCCGTTGTTCGTCCAGGTCAAAGTGGGGAATGGATTCTTCAAGGCCTTCAAGTTGTGAGAGGATCTCTGCAAGTTGGGTGGCGCCCACTTGTTTCGCAATGATGTTCTTGTCTTTGTCGAGCAACAACATCTTGGGGGTGGCGTACACGTCGAAGGTGGTTCGGAAATTGAGGCTGAGCAAATTCGTGGCGCCGCTGTAGATGAGGGCGGTGGCGCTGTCCTGGGCGTTGATTAGAGGGTTGTCGCTGACGTTGACCCAGTTGGTGAGGCCTTTTTCTTCCACATAGTCCTTCCAGGGCTCTGGTTCGAAATCGTTGCCGATGGCGAAGATTTCAAGGCCACGAGGTTTCCAAGTTTCGTAGATGCGCTCCAGCTTGGGCATTTCCTTCTTGCAATGGCCACAAGTGCTCTCCCAAATGCACAACAAGGTGTATTTCGCGTCGATGTCATGGAGGCTAAGCCACTCAGACTGGTCCAACCCGGGAAGGGTGATGTTGGGGGCTTTGTTGCCGCAAAGGGAATGTTTCAGGTCGTCAGCCCGTCCTACGATTTTGTCCATCTGTTCCGCCGACAACCAGTCGACGAGTCCAGTGCGGTAGTAGGTGTTGACCAAATCGACGAATACCTTGTCCATGCACATGATCTTGGACGACTCACTGGCGTAGGTCATGTGGTGCAACATGTACTTGAACATGTCACGGTTGCCGGCATCCAAGGTCTGTTGCAGAAGTTTGTGTCCTTCCGCAATCATGGTGTCGGGCATTTGGGGAAGCACCTTGGCCCAATAACGGCCAATCAACTGGTCGAACGCGCCGTCGCGAACGAGTCTAGCATCCGTGAAATCCACACGATCCCAGTAGTGGTCCCTGTACCACATGTACTGCCACATGGCCTTGTCTTCAACTTCGGGTGGGGCATCCGGCACTTGAGGCTCATTGAGCATGGTGAGGTACTTGCCGAACAGAAAATCGCGAGGGTCGTGGGTCAAGTAGTGTTGGTACTCGTTCACTTCGTCGGTCAACGCCTGAATGCCTTGACGTGCCTCAGCGACGTCTTGGGCAGAGGCGGAGCTGTCCTGCAACACTGCGTCAAAAGGGGCGCGCTCGTTCCTCTTGTCTTGGATGAACTTCATGTAGCCATAGAACACGTCGTTCTCCTTGCTTCGGATCACTTCGAGGTCTTTCGCCGGGTTGGTGGCCGTGGTTTTGAATTCCATGGGCTCCTCGACCATCAAGAACTCAAAGAACTTGGGCCCTGGAAGCACCACCGCGTACTTGCCGCCTTCGTTCCTGGGCTTTCCTTCGAAGCGCACAGTGCCTTCCGCATTGGCCACGGCAGTGTCGTTGTAGAACAACTTGGCTCCGTAGTAGTGGGCGAGGTAGACGGTGTCGGCACCGAGCCCTTCCACATGAACGGTCAAGTCGTTCTGAGCGTGGACAGATTGAATCGAGAGACAAGACAAGATCCCGACATGGGCGCAAGTCAAGATGGCGGAAACAATGTTTTTCATGGTCAATGGTTGTGCCAAAAATACGGCGTGGACAGAGCTCCGTGCCGGGGGATGTGTGCATGAGGCGGTTGGCTTGACGCTTGTTCACACTTGGCGCCCCCGAACGATTTGACACAAAAAAAAGGCCAGCGTGATGCAGGCCTTTTTCGGTGAGGTCAAAATTTTGATCACTTGCGCACCACCAATCGCTGGGTGCTGCGTTGGGTGCCGTTGGAAATTTCCACGAGGTACAATCCGTTTTGGAGGTCAAACTCCAACTGGGCGCCCGCCATGAGGTCGTTGCGACGCTCCTCGAGTACAACCTTGCCGTCGAGTCCAAGGATGCGGACCAAGGCTTGGTCGAAGTTTGCCTGAATGCGAATGTTGTCCTGGGCAGGGTTGGGCCCAAAAGTGCATTCCAGCGCCGCCACAGCCGCCACGTTGTCGATCACAGGGTCGGCCACAGCAACAATCACGTCGTCGAGGTAGTACAAGGGCAGGTTGATTTGGTCTCCTGCAGCGTAGAAATTGACACCGCCAACTTCGAGGCCGTCGTAGGGCACCTGGCCAAGGAATTCCCCGTTGAGGTAGACGTGCATGAGGTCAGACTCGGTGTCGATGTAGTGTGTGATGGTGAGCCAGCTGTTGGTTTGGTAGGTGCTTGCCAACAACACGGCGCCGTCCACCGCGTAGGTGATGTTGCCGTCGCCGTAGAGGATGGTTTCGAAGGCCCAGTCGGTGCCCTGAATTTGGTTCTCTTGCACGTTGTAATAACCTGAAGAGCCTTCAGGCACAAACATGCTGAACGTCACCTCGTACGAGCCGTTGCCCAACCCTGCAATCAACATGATGTCTTGGGGCCCACCAGCGGGAGAAGCAGACTCCAGCTTGAGGGAGTTCGTGCCAGATTGGGCGACGTCGTTGGAAATGAAGGCTTCTTGGTCGGTTGCCCCAGCGGTCCACAAGGCCCATGGTGCACCCGCAGCGGCAGAGATGCCGTCACCCACAGCATACGACTCGAAGTCGTCGGTGAACAATTGGCCGTGCGCGACACCGGCAGAGATCACAAGCGCAGAGAGAAGAATGTGTTTCATGAATCCAGGATTCTGAGTGTTGGTTTTCCACGCCAAAATAGGTGGCACCGCCATGAATCCCGAACATTGCACCATGAAATGGATGGGCAACGTGCGCAAAATGTCTTCCGTGTTGGACTCCGAGGGACGGGTGCATTACGAGTGGAGGGGCAAAGACGTCCTGGAAGACATGCCAATGTGCCCTGTGAATGAATGGGTTGGGCAAGAAGTTCGGGTGTCTTTTGAAGGAGTTATTCATTGTGTGGAAACCGGCAAAGCCATCAAGAAGACCTACGGTGAAGGGTTGTCGTACGACGCGTTTTTGACGTCCCCTTTGGCGTGTCCGAGCATCATCCGTCCTGAGTTGAGCCGCATCCATGAAGGGGTCGCGCTGCGTGACGAAGCATGGGAGCGGACAAATCACCTCACGCCGCATGTGGTCTATTTGAGCCAAACCAGCCACATCAAGGTCGGCGTGACACGAAAAACCAACGTTCCGTCCCGTTGGGTGGACCAAGGCGCGGTGGCCGCCGTGGTGGTTGCCGAAGCGCCTTACCGCCAACTGGCAGGGGAAATGGAAGTGGCGTTGAAGGACGTCTTTTCCGACCGCACCCATTGGCGCAACATGTTGAAGTCCGCGACGCCGGATGCGGCGGCACTGTTGGAGGCGAAAGACGAAGCCTTGGATGCGCTGGGCGCGGCCTACGAGCCATTTTTCGACGAAGAAGACGAAGTGCACACCCTCGAGTACCCCGTGCTGCACCATCCTGAAAAGGTCACAAGCACCAAGCTCGACAAGGTGCCCGTCATTTCAGGCAAACTGGTGGGTGTGAAGGGCCAATATTGGATGTGGGAAGACGGACGGGTGTGGAACGTCCGGGCCCATTCAGGAAACCGCGTGGAAATCGCCGTCAATTGAGCGACGGGTCGCTCGGGGCGTTGGCAATGTGGGCGAAGCCGTCGCCCAATTCGTGCACCAACCGTTTCCAAAAAATTTCGTTGTCTTCGTCGGTGCGCATGATGTCCGCACGATGTCCCTTGCACACAAACCAGGACCTGCTTTGGATCTCGTGGTCCAATTGGGACGGCGACCAGCCGCTGTAGCCGATGAAAAAGCGAATGTCTTCGGAGGTCAAGTCCCCTTGCTGGAGCATCTTCTTGATGAGGTCGAAATCCCCACCCATGCACACACCTTCCACGACAGGAATGCTCTCAGGAATGTCTTGACGGGTGTGCAGGTAGTAGAGGTTGCCATTTTTCACCGGACCACCCACACTGATGCGGGCGTTGAGTTTGGGCAATTCCTCCATGACTTCATCCACGTCGATGTCGATGAAGTTGTTCAGGACAAACCCAAAGCTGCCCTCGTCGTTGTGCTCACAAAGCAAGACAACCTTTCGGCCGAAGTAGGGGTCGTCCAAAAACGGCTCGCTCAGCAAGATGTCGCCGGATTCCGGTTTGGCGTTGTTCGAAGGGGTGAAGCGAATCATCTCGACTCAAAGTTCCGTCATTTGCAGACATGAAGCTAAGACGTCAGGCCGAGAGTTTGTTCACGGATGTTCGATGTCGCCTGTGGGCGGTGGGCATGGGATGCGCCTTGTTGGCATGGACGGGATGCGCGACTTCGACAGTTGCACCCAAGTCAAGTCAACCGCTGTGGAGCGTGGACAGCCTGACCCAAAGCAACGTCACGCCGACATGGCATCAGGCCATAGAGATCTGCCAAACGTTGGCGGCTTCCGACGCGAGGGTGACGCTTCATGAAGTCGGAACCAGCGACGTGGGAAGGCCGATTCACGCGCTTGTGGTCACGGAACACCTCGCCACGAAGAAGTTCGAGCAAGACGGGGTGGAAGCCGTGAAGCAACGGCTGGCGCAAGAGGGGGCGGAGAAGGTTAGGGTTTTAGTGAACAACGCCATTCATCCTGGGGAGCCTTGTGGGGTGAACGCGAGTTTGGCGTTGGTCCAATCCTGGCTGAACATGCCCCGGAACGACGACCACCCGTTGGCCACCTCGAGCTGGGTCTTCATTCCGCAGTACAACGTCGGAGGTGCGTCCAGGCGCAATTGTTGCACCCGAGCCAACCAAGATGGTCCTGAGGGCTATGGGTTCCGTGGAAATGCCGCCAACCTCGACTTGAACCGCGATTTCATCAAAATGGACAGCCGAAACGCCGAGGCCTTTGTGGCGCTGTTTCGGGCCATGAATCCGGATGTGTTCGTGGACACCCACACGTCCAACGGGGCGGACTACCCCTACACCATGACCTTGATCACCACGCAGGAAGACAAGGCGGGGCCTGTGTTGGGGCCATTTCTGCGGAATCGGATGACCCCGGCCCTGAACCGGCGGATGCAAGCGCGGGGCTGGCCCATGGTGCCGTACGTCTACTCCAAAGGTCAAACGCCCGACAAGGGCATTGTCGGCTTTTTGGAAACACCTCGGTACAGCACGGGGTACGCCGCCCTCTGGGGCACGTTGGGGTTCACCACAGAGGCCCACATGCTCAAGCCGTTCGCCGATCGGGTGCAGGCGACGTTGGCCTTCTTGGAGGAATTGGCTTCGTGGCTGTCGACTTCGGCAACTGACGTCAAGGCCGTAAGGTTGGCAGAACGTCAACGCGTGGCAGAAGCACAGGTGCTGCCCTTGCGTTGGGCGCTGTCTGAGTCGCAGGAAGACAGCATTACTTTCTCGGGATACGAGGCCCAGAGGGTGTGGAGTCCCGTGACCGGTGGCACCCGTTTGAGGTACAATCGGGACTCGGTGTGGACCCGGGCCATTCCGTTTGACAACCGGTACAAGGCCGTGGCCGAAGCCAAGGTTCCCGAGCAATGGGTGTTGCCTCAGGCATGGCGAAGGGTGCAAGCGCGTTTGGCCTTGAACGGGGTCGTCATGACGCAAGTGGCGTCGGACACGGTGGTGTTGGCGAACGTGACCACCGTCGAGTCGTTCCGATCGGCGGGCAAGCCTTACGAAGGACACCATCCGCTCACGGTGGACTCTGTGTCCTCGACCATGTTGCCGGTCCAATTGTATGCGGGCGATTGGTTGATTCCCTCGGATCAGGAAGCGAAGCGCTACTTGGTGGAGGTTCTCGACCCCATGGCGCACGATGCCATGCTTGTGTGGAATTTCTTCGACGCGGCCTTGCAACGGAAAGAGTACTATTCTGGCTACGTGTTTGAAGACACGGCCGAGGACATGCTGGATGCAGATCCCGCCCTGCGTGCGCGTTTTGAGGCGGCGAAATCTGCCCACCCGGAATGGACGGAGAACCCCGGTTTGGCGCTGCGTTGGTTGTACGAAGAGAGCCCGCACAACGAGGGCACCGTGAACCGTTACCCAGTCTTGAAGTTGAATTGATGTCCTGGTTCAAACCTTGGTCGGAGACTTCCATTCCCTGGCTCGAGCATGCGCATCGCGCTGCACGCACGTTGCGACGAGATGTCGCGCACGCCTCGCCGCAGCAAATCAGGCAGGCCATTGAGTTGGCATCGCGCCTGAATCCCGGTCCATGGGGAGGTGAGTTTCATCGGGTCAAAGAGGACGCATGGCAAGGGGCTGTGGTCACCTGGAAGGAACGGGAGGAAGGGACCTTGGTGTGGATTCACGGTGGGGCGTTTGCGTTCGGAAGCCCTCAAGTGTACCGGGCGGCCGCCGTTCATTTGGCCCGAGCCTCGAGGTGCAGGGTGGTGCTGCCTTCTTACCGTTTGGCACCTGAGCACAAGCATCCAGCTGCCCACGACGACGTGCGCCGCGCGGTTGAACATTGGTTCACCCAAGGCGAAAAGATGGTCTTGATTGGCGATTCGGCCGGAGGCAACTTGGCCTTGGCAGCCGTGGCCCACATGATGGCCCGCGGAGAAGGTGGGGCAGAGGCATTCGCCGGGGTGGCTTTGCTCAGCCCTTGGTGCGACTTGCGCACCAACGCCGCATCAGTGGCAGTCAATGCGGTGGCGCACAGCCCATTTGACCACCAAGATGCCGAAGAGTATGCGGCGCAATATCTGGGTGACCACGATCGGTCTTCTGCCGACGTGAGTCCCCTGATGGGCGCATACGAAGGGTGGCCTGAGATGTATTTGGAGTATGCCGAGGACGAATTTTTGGCGCCCGACGTGGTGGAGCTCAGCCGAAAGCTGACCCAAGATGAGGTTTGCCTGACGGTTCGGACTGAGTCTCAGGCTGTCCACGGATGGCAGCTCTTGCCAGATTTTCTTCCCGAGTCCAAGCGGTCCATTTCGGCGTTGGCCGCGTGGTCTCGTGCCCAGTTGGGATTGCCTACACTCACTTGACGCTGTCCAGCGCCTCCAGTACCAAGGCAAGGCCTTTTTCCATTTCCTCGTCGGTGGCCGTCAACGGTGGTGCCAATCGGAAGGCATGTGGGACGCTCAAGAACCAAAACATCAACACCCCGGTTTTGCCTTCTTGGGCGGGTTTCAACCCTGACATCACCGCTCGCGACACGTGATCTACATTCGCCAGCTCTACGGCGATGAAGGCCCCGAGGCGTCGAACTTGATGTACGGCGCGGTGGGCGGCGAGGGCGTCTTGCCATGCTTGACACCGGGTCTCCACTTGGTTCATGTCGACTTGCGCAAGGGCTTTAAAGGCCCCCCGAACGCCTGCACAGGCCAATGGGTGACCACCGAATGTGGTGATGTGCCCCAGCGAGGGGGAGTGGGCAAGTTGACTCATGCGGTGTGTGCACGTTGCGACTGCGCCCACGGGCATGCCCCCGCCCAGCGCTTTGCCCATGCACAGGATGTCGGGAACCACGTCAAACTGGCTGAAAGCCCAGGTGGTGCCAGTCCTTCCCATGCCGCATTGAATCTCGTCCAAGACGAACATGGCGCCGTTCGCGCGACACGTGTTGGCGAGGGCTTGGAGCCAAGCTCTGTTAGGGATGCGGATGCCGGCGTCGCCCTGCACCGTTTCTACGATCACCGCGGCTGTGTTGGCGTCGATGTGGGCCAAATCCGCCATGTCGTTCCACTTGAGGAAGGAGACTTCAGGCAGCAGGGGGCGGAACGGGGCCTTCCTTGTTTCGTTGGACGACACAGACAACGCGCCGTGGGTGTTTCCGTGGTAGCCACCTTCGACGCCCATCAACTTGGTGCGTCCAGTCAGGCGTTTCGCCAGCTTGAGCGCGACGTCCACGGCCTCGGCCCCTGAGTTCACGAAGTACACGCTGTCCAAATGCGACGGCAACGAGGCCTGCAGGCTGGCCGCCGCTTGGCGCTGCACATCTTGAATAAACTCGCCGTAGACCATGGTGTGCAGGTTCTGGTCCATTTGCGCGTGAAGGGAATCTGCAATGGCAGGGTGACCGTGCCCAAAGTTGGACACACCAATTCCACTGATGCCGTCGAACAACTTGCCGCCTCCTTTGAGGAGGATCCACGGACCGTCGCCGCCCTCCACTTCAAGTCCGAGCGGATGAAGGGTCGTCGAGGCCAACCCTTGGCCCAGGAATGGATTGTCAGCGTGGTTCATGGCGTTTGAATGTCCACCCGAATCTCGTCCAAGAACATCCAACGGTCGTTGCCGCGGCCCAAATGCCAATTGGGAATGGCGTCATGAGGCGCCGCCGCGATTTCAAGGTGACGGGTGCGAATGGGTTTGTCCAACCTGTAGGTTACGATCTGCACGTCGGTGTCGTCTTCCGCAGCAGTCACGTCGACCCGTCCTTCGAGGTCGAAATCCATCCCGTCTTTCGACGCGGAGAACTGGATGTGCCGCGGGGCCCAAATCCAGGGCTTGATGTCTTGCAGGGCGTGCACCTCGACGCTTTGCACGTCGCAGATGCGCCCCAAATCGATGCGCGCCACCATGGGCTCCCCCCAGAACCCCTGCCATTCTCCAGTGCGGAAATCGTGCCCGCCCTCCAGGCCGTCGATGAGTGCTTGGTCTCCCCCTGCGAGGTATTGGTTGTCAGGGGCATGTTCCAACGTCAAGTGCCATCCGTGGTCCACCTTGAGCATGGTGTGCTCCACGGTGTTCGAGGTCAAGTCGCCCACGGTGGCCTTCGCCAAGACGTGGGTGGTCTCCTGTACCGCCACCGGACCCTCGTACATGAGCCATGTGGCCCCGTCATTCAGGCTGTAATTCAACACCGCCTCAGACTGAATGTGTTGGAGTTGGAACGAAGCGCCCTCGGCTTGAAAGGTTCTTGGGGCTTCGATGCCAGGGACAGCCACAAAGTCTGGGGATGCCCACCGTGACGTCGGCCGATCTTCTAAATCGATCCCAAATTTGTTGCCTGGTGTGTCGGACATGGCGACATCTAAGGTGCCACCGTACCGAAGTTGTTGAGTGGTGACAAACGACCGATGGACCTCTTCGGAAACGTGGCCGTCCAAGTCGGTCCATGTCGCCTGGTCGATGTAAGGGCGGGCGGTTGCTTTGGGGGCGGCAAGGGTGGTGGCAGCCCCTTGGGCAGGGCTCACCACGACACGGTCAAACAGCGGACTGCCCAGAACGAGTTCGCCACTTCCAGGTTCCACGGGGTACATGCCCAGGGCACTCCACACGTACCAAGCGCTCATTTGTCCGCAGTCTTCGTTGCCGCACAAACCCGCAGGGGAGTCGTCGTACAGGTTGGTGCAGATGTCCCTGACCCTTTCTGCAGTTTGAAAAGGCGCCCCTGCGTAAGAAGCCAGGTAGCTCACGTGGTGGCTGGGTTCGTTGCCGTGGGCATACTGGCCCCGAAGTCCTGTGATGTCCGGTTGGACGCGTCCCGTGGTCTGGACAGGGGCGTTGAACATGGCGTCGATCTTGGCCAAAAATGCCGAGTCACCGCCCGCCAACGCCGCTTGGCCTTGGATGTCGTGTTGCGCGGCAAACAGGTATTGCCATGCGTTGGCTTCTGTGAAGTTGAAGTTCACCTCACGTGGCTCAAAGCCCTCATTCCAAGCGCCTTTTCGCTTGGGCTGGATGAAGCCGCTTGTGGGGTTGTGCAAGTTCTTCCAATGCGACGCGCGCTGGCGGAACCGCCGCGCCACATCGTCCCTGTTGAGGTGGCCTGCCATTCTCGCAATGCACGCGTCGTCGAAGGCGTACTCCAAGGTTTTGGACACGCTTTCGTGTTCGTGGTCAGAGGGGATGTAGCCAAGCTCGGCGTAGGCATCAAGGCCCAGGTGCATGCTGTCTGCGGCTTGAACCATGGCTTCGAGGGCCAGGGGTTGGTCCCAATCTTCGATGCCCCACGCCAACGCGTCCACCATCACGGGCACGCTGTGGTACCCAATCATGCAACCGGTGTAATTCGAAGCCAATTCCCACACAGGCAGTTGGCCGCCCTCCTTATACATCCTAAGCATGGTGCGCACCATGTCCCGTGTCCGGATGGGTTCTATCCAGGCCAGGAGGGGATGCAATGCCCTGTAAGTGTCCCAAAGGCTGAAAACGGTGTAGTGGTCTCCATTGTTGGGCCCCAGCTGATGCACCTGGAGATCTGTGCCGCGGTAGCGGCCATCCACGTCGCTGGCCAGGTTGGGCACGGTGGTGGCATGGTAGAGGGCGGTGTAGAACGTGGTTCGGTCGGAGGGGGTGCCACCTTGGACCTTGATGCGGCCGAGTTGGTCGTCCCAGCGCGCTTGGTTTTGGGCCAAGTAGGTGTCGAAGCCAAACTCGGCGGCCTCCGCCTCCAAATTGGCCATGGCCCCTTCGATGTCGCAGAAACTCAAGGCCACGTGCACGTTCAATTCAGCCACGACGCCGAAGTCCGCCACAAACACCGGCACCATGGTCATTTCCTGCTCGATCGTCCCATCCGCCAACGTGTCGGATTTCGAAATGACGCCCAGTTGATCTCCCCATTCGAAGTCTCGGTCGAACTTCATCGCGAAGTACACATGTTGCTCCTCCGCCCAATTTTTGGACACGCGGTGTCCGACGAGCATGCGTGAGCCGCGCGGCTCGATGCTGTAATGGACCAGGTCGTCCCGGTGCGCCAAGTCCACAATCCAGGTCAAGGTGTCGGGCGTTTCAAGGCGGTACCGATGCACGCCCACACGCGGGGTGGTGGTCAGTTCAGCTTGGATGGCGTGGTCTTCCAGCGTGACGGCGTAATAACCTGCATGCCCGCCTTCCGTGGACTTCTGAAACCCGCTTTTGTATTTGTCTCGCCAACGGTCGCCTTGTCGAAATTGGGTACAAGGCATGACCAGCACATCGCCGTAGTCGCTGACCCCAGTGCCTTGAAGATGAGTGTGGCTGAAGCCGTAAATCACGCTGTCTGAGTCGTGGTAACCACTGCATCCGTCCCATCCTTCCAACCGTGTGTCGGGGCTGAGTTGGACCATCCCAAAGGGCGACGTGGCCCCTGGGTAGGTGTGGCCGTGTCCTCCCGTGCCAATCCAAGGGTTCACTTCAAGGTGCAGGGGCTTGACGTGGGTGCCGCACGACGACATCGCGATTCCGGCCAGAGACAGCCAGGTGAAGCATCCAACAAGTTGACGAAGAGTCATTCTTCAGAAGGTTTGGGGTTGACGCAGACCTCGCAGTCCATCCGGTTGTGGAGGCCAAAATGCAACACGTTGGGACGGGCAGGTGCGTCCAGCGTGTTGAACTTCGCCTTCAAGCTGTCTGGCAACAGGTTGCGAATGTTGTCTTGACGCGCATTCCGGCACCGTGTGGTTTCCTCGCGCACCCGGGTCAAGACCTTCAACAGTTCAGCTTCCGGCATGGTGGACGCTTCTGCCGAATCCTGGTGCGCCCGCCAATGCGCCAAACAGGCGTCTCCTTGCAAGGCAACTTCCAGCACCTGCCGCTGCACGTCAAGCTCGAGCTCGAGCGCGCTTGAGATTTGGTTGCTCAGCCGCATGCCCTCGGTCAAGGCCCTTGGGAACTGTGCTTGGAGGTTGACACACGCGGCCCACATCAGCACCGCCAACGCCCACCTGCGGGTGAAGCGCATCATTGGTTTGAGGCGTGGCTGTCGATCCATGTCTGCAAGTTCGCACGCAAAGCATCCTCGTTGCGCCACATCTGCGGAATGAACACGTCCGGGCGGACAGGGGAGGTGTTGGTCCAATCTCCGCGCGCCTCGGCCATGTACACCGCCGTGGACATGCTGACCACAATCCTGGACTCGGGCAACACTTTGAGCATGGGGTTGCCCATGGTGCCTTGTCGGGGTCCGAGGCACGGTTCCCCAAACACGGGGCCTCGGCGTTCACGTTGAAACGCCCCCGCAAACGACACCGTCGCCGAAGCCGATTCACCGTCCATCACCAAGCAGACGGGACCTCGGAAGCGCCAGTCCACCAAAGGTTGGGCCCCAAACTCAAGGGTGTCGAGCCCCCCCAGTGGCAGGTGGGCAAGGTCGTAGATGTACTTGGCATCCTGAGAGGAGTCCTTGTGTTTGTCGACCCACCTCTTCCGCAAGCGCTTGTAATGTCGAAGGATGTCTTGGCGGGTTTCTGGGCTTTGTTTGGCCACCAAGCCAAATGGGAGTTGACGCCTGGACGTGGCCACATGCCTCCACAACATCTCCATTCTGGCCGATTGTCCGCCTGCGTTGCCGCGAAGGTCAATCACGACCGGGAGGCCCAGTTCTTTGGCGTGTTGAAATCCTTTCCAGAGTCGGCGTTGATATTTGCCAAAACGGCCTTGGGAAAACGAGGAAATGGACAGGGTAGAAGCCCCTTCCAACCCGAGCGCGTTGGGCTCGTCTGAAAATATCCACTGAACAGGCGGCCCTCCTTGGGAAATCGGCCTCCAAGCCCGGGGGGCCCTGCGAAATGGCACCCCGGGAATGGCCATCGATTCAACCGCACCAGTTGCCCGATCCAGCCACTTCACGTGCAGGGAGTCAGATTGGGTTTGGCCCATGACCCAAGCCGTCAAGCTGTGGACCCCCGTTCGGGTCTGGCCCACAGGGCTGCGCCCCTCCACGTTGCCCAAGTCGCGTGCCACGGCGGCGCATTGGGCGGCATCCATGCCGTTGAGCGAGAGAACTCGAGTTCCTGCGGACAGTCCGTCCACCGCGGAGGCCGCCACCCAGAGCGCGTCTCCCTCGAGGGCCCAGCGGATGGGGACGCTGCCATGCTCGCGCTCCACCGCCCACATCCAGTCCCACGCCGACACGGCCGCGTGGCTGTCTTGCAACGTTTGAAGCAAGGCGTTGACTTCCCGCACATGCTCCATGTGGCTCATGTCCTTCCACTCCGACTTGAGGATGTCGAGTTTGGACTCCCATTCTGAAGGCGTGCAGCGCAAGAAGGGGGCAGGGTGCATCCGTCGCATCCAAACGTCGAGCGAATCGAGGTCCGCCTGCGCACGCCCTTGAACGGGCACCAGCCACGCGACGGCCACCCATGCCATGATGAATCTTGACAGCGATTGTGGCATCAAAGCGAGTCGGGGCCTTGGTCGCGTTTTTTGACCATCGTCAAGATGGTCGCAACAGCCACGGTTTCGCCTTCATGGTCGTCCACTTCCACGCGGTATCGGACAATGCCTTTGGCCACGTCTTCGGGTTCGCGACGCTCTTGGGCGATTTTTTCGACCACCGTCAGTTTGACCCCAATGGTGGTGCCTGGGTACACGGGCTTGGTGAACCGACAATCGTCGATGCCGTAGTTCAAGAGCACAGGGCCTTTGCGTGGTTCCACGAACAGGCCTGCGGCTTTGCTGAGGATGTAATACCCGTGAGCCACGCGGCCCTCGAACATCGTCCCCTCCAAACTCGTTTCGTCCACGTGGGCGTAAAAGTGATCTCCGGACACGTTGGCGAAATTCACAATGTCCGCTTCGGTGACGGTGTGCCGTGCAGTGGTGACGGTGTCGCCAACCTTCAAGTCTTCAAAGTGCTTTCGGAACACGTGGGGCTCGCTTTCCGGTTGGATGCCGCCAGGCTGGTATTGCTCCGTCAATGTCGTGAGCATGGTGGGGTGGCCTTGGATGGCCGTGCGTTGCATATAATGTTTGATGCCCCGCAAGCCGCCCATCTCTTCACCGCCTCCAGCCCGGCCCGGCCCGCCGTGCACCAGAAGAGGCATGGGGGATCCGTGTCCAGTGCTCTCTTTGGCGCAGTCCCGGTCCAGCACCAGGATTCGACCGTGCATGTGGGCTGCGTTGTGCACGAATTCGCGTGCCACCTTGGGGTCGTGCGTGGTGATGCTGCAACACAACGAACCAAGGCCTCGATTGGCCAGCGCCACCGCTTCTTCCACGTCGTCGTAAGGCATCACCGTGCTCACCGGACCGAAGGCTTCCACTTCGTGCACAGCCAAGGCGTCGTGCGGATTGCGATGTTGGAGGAGCATGGCCGGCAAGAAGGCGCCGTGTTCAGGGTTGTCGGCCAACACGTTGGCTTGTTTGTCCTGGCCAAAGAGCCATTCGGCTTCTTGCTCAAGGCGCGCCACCTGGTCCAACACGTCTTGAACCTGGGCTTTCCCAACCAACGCCCCCATGCGGACTCCTTCTTTTTGAGGGTCGCCGATTTGGGTCTTCTGCAATTGGGCGATCAGCGCGGCTTGGAATTCCTCTTGGATGGCCTTGGGCACAAACACCCGACGCACCGCGGTGCATTTTTGACCACACTTCACGGTCATCTCTTTTCGCACCTCTTTGACAAACAGGTCAAACTCGGGGGTGCCAGGGACAGCATCTGGTCCCAAAATGGCGGAGTTCAAGGAGTCCGCTTCCATGTTGAACGGCACAGCGTGCTGGGCGATGCGTGGGTGTTGCTTCAAGGCGATCCCTGTCGACGCGGACCCCGTGAACGTCACCACATCCCGCTCATCGACGTGGTCCAAAATGTTCCTCGCAGAGCCGCACACCAATTGCAAGGCGCCAGGAGGGAGGATGCCACTTTCGTGGATGGCGGAGACCACCGCCTCGGTCAAGAAGCACGTGACGGTGGCGGGTTTGACAATGGCAGGAACGCCAGCCAACCAATTGACCGCCACCTTTTCCAACATGCCCCACACGGGGAAGTTGAACGCGTTGATGTGCACCGCAACTCCCCGCTTCGGGACCAAAAGGTGGTGTCCACCAAACGTGCCTTCTTTGCTCAGCGGCACAAATTCCCCATCGGTGGCAAACGGGGTGTCTGGCAACCGCCTCCGCAAACTGGCGTTGGCAAACAGATTGCCGATGCCGCCCTCGATGTCAATCCAAGCGTCGACTTTGGTCGCCCCCGTCGCCCAACTCACAGCGTAGAATTGGTCTTTCATGCCATGGAGGTGGAGGGCAAGTCGTTTGAGCATGCGCCCGCGTTCCTGGAAAGTCATCCTGCGAAGGGCCGCGCCACCGACCTCTCGCGCAAATCGATAGGACGCTTCGAAGTCAATGCCGTCTGTGGAGGCCACGCCCACCACGTCTCCCGTGATTGCGTGGTGGAGCTCCGTGCCTTGGCCTTGGCCTTCCACCCAACGGTTTTCGACCAAATTCTGTATCTTGTACATGTGCTGTGGTTGTTCAACGAAGGTAAGGATTCACCTGTCCGCGGGCTTTCTGTTCCCGCACATGCAATCCGGGCTGTGATTTGAAGGGATTGAGCTCCGTGGTCGATGAATCGGCCGGAAGACTCGATGAATTCACAATAATTTTCGGCCAAACTGTTTGGAGAAATCAAACTGCTTTCTCTATCTTTATCGCGTAGTCCAATTTCACTACACACTTTACTTAGCAACAGAACAAACAACAAATCCATTCTTATGAAGAACCTTTTCGCAATGACCGCGGCCTTGATGATGGGCTTCGGAGCCACTGCCAGCAACGTTGAGTTGGTCGTGGAAGCCGTTGACAACAACGGCACCGTTCCAGGCAACACGTACCGTGTGTACGCGGTGTTGCCTTCTGCCCAACACTCTTTGCACGCTGTGTTCGCTGCGGAGGACCACGTGTTGAACGTGGCCACCACTGGCTCTTTCTTCCAGCACCAATACGGCAGCTACTCTTCACTCGACATCAACGAGAGCATCGTGGCCATGGAGCCAGGCTTGGCGTTTGACAGCTGGGTGACCGTGGGCGCGAAGAACAGCGAAGACAACAACTTGTGGACCATTGGTGTGGACTACAACAACTTCCTCGCTGGCCAAGAATTGACCGTGACCGACGGCGCTTGGTTTGTGGTTCCCACCGACGTGCAGGCTGCTGCTGCGGTCGGCAACAAAGTGTTGTTGATGCAATTGACCACCGACGGCACTTCCACTGGTGTGTTGAACTTGCAGGGACGTGATGGTGAAGGCGGCACTTGGCGCTTGCACGACTTGACGTTCTCTACCGACGACGCCAAGGTGTTCGGTTGCACTGACGCAACTGCTGCCAACTACAGCGCAGACGCCACTTACAACGACGGTTCTTGCGAAGGTGAAGCCACCACTGGTTTGACTGGCATTGCCAACGACACCGAGTGGAGCATCTTCCCCAACCCTGTGTTCGAAAGCACGTTCAGCGTGAAGTTTGACCAGGAGTTGATCTTGGGTGAAGAGAACATGGTGATCGAAGCCACTGACTTGAACGGCAAGGTGGTGTTGAGCCACGAGTTCACTCAGGGCGACGTCGTCGGAGGCAACCGCATCTTGGTGAAGCACAACCTCGCTGCTGGCACTTACAACTTGGCTGCCATGCACGCTGACTTCTCTTCTGCTCAGACTTTCGTGGTCACTCGCTAAGAGACGCTTCAAAACGATTTGAAAAGGGAGACTTCGGTCTCCCTTTTTTCATGCCCTGACATGAGCCCGTGCCATCGTCAGGATATCTTTGGTCCATGCAAAGCATCTTCCACATTCATCGAGCTGGTCTGTTGTGTTTGGCGCAATGTCTGCTTGTGCTCGTTTCTTGGGGTCAAGCTGGCCAAAAAGCCCTGCTCACTGGACCCATGGTGGGGCACGTGAGCATGCGCTCTGCCCAATTGTGGGTTCAGACGGTGGGGCCATCGGAAGTGGTGGCGGAATACATCTCGATGGCCACAGGCCAAGACGCGGCCTGGATTGAAACGTCGCCTGTCCAAACCGATGCGCTGTCAGGACACACCGCCCACATTACCTTGGCCAATTTGGAGCCTGGCACGGCATACCGCGTCAAATTGAAACTGAATGGCAAGGCCATCGACGATGTCTTGGAGATTTCGACACAGGTGTTGTGGGATTACCGCATGGACCCTCCGGCTTTTTCGTTTGTGACGGGAAGCTGTACATTCATCAACGAGACGAAGTACGACCGTCCGGGCACACCTTACGGCGGAGGTTATGAGATTTTCGAGCGCATGGCGGACGAGCAGCCAGACATGATGCTTTGGCTCGGCGACAACATTTATCTGCGCGAGGTGGATTTTCAATCTTACGAAGGGTTTGTGCATCGGTACACCCACGCCAGACAGACCCCGGAGATGAGGCGGTTGCTTCAAACTTGCCCCAACTACGCGATTTGGGACGACCACGATTTCGGCCCCAACGACAGCGACGGCAGTTGGGTGCATGCAGATTGGTCTCGCGAGTCTTTTGAGGCCTTCTGGAGCAACCCCAGTTACGGCCTTCCGGAAGCGCCGCGTTGCGTTTCAACTGCGTTTCGTTTTGTCGACATGGAGTTCTTTTTGTTGGACAACAGGACCTACCGGGTCAACCACCAGAACAAAACCAACGCCCCTCAGGTGTTGGGGCAAGACCAAATCGATTGGCTCATCCAAGCCCTTCAAAAGTCCAGGGCGCCTTACAAGTTTGTGTGTGTGGGAGGGCAGGTGCTCAACGACGCTGCGGTGTACGAGAACGTCAGCCAGTTCCCGAGCGAACGTCAGCAAATCCTGGAGCGTCTTGAAGCGGAAGACATCCGAGGGGTGGTGTTCCTGTCAGGCGACCGCCACACCACGGAGCTTTCCGAATACACCATGGGCAACGGGCGAAAAGTCTACGACCTGACTGTCAGTCCTTTGACGAGTCGGGCCGCCCACGCCGCGGACGAGCCGAATTCCTTTCGGGTCGACGGCACTTATGTGGAGCAGCGGAACTACGCCAAGTTGTCTTTCGACGGCCCGCGCAAGCAGCGGACGTGCTTGGTGGAAATCAAATCGACCGAAGGGGAAATCCTTTGGTCCAAACCGCTTGATTGATGGATTTGCACAGCCGCACGGACTACGACAAAGGGACGCTGAACATGGCGGACCTCGACGACAACCCCTGGACAACATTGGAGTCTTGGGTGCAGCAAGCGGTTGCTGCAGGAATTCAAGACCCCACCGCGTTTCACTTGACCACCCTGGACCGCGATGGTTTTCCGCATGGCCGCGTGGTGTTGCTTCGAGACACCCGCCAAGGCGAACTCGTGTTCTACACGAACTACGAGAGTGAAAAGGGCCAAGACTTGCTCGCCAACCCCAAAGCTGGAGCCACGTTTTTCTGGCCTCATGCAGACCGTCAAATTCGGATTCGCGGAACGGTCACGAAAGTTCCTGCGGCGGAGTCTGACGCGTACTTTGGGTCTCGGCCGGTGGCCAGCAGACTGGGGGCTTGGGCATCTGACCAAAGTCGGGTTGTGGCGTCACGGGAGGACTTGGATGCCCAGTTCCAGCAGGCCAAGTCGAAGTTCTCGGACGGCGTCGTGCCGAGACCTCGGCATTGGGGCGGATTCGCCCTGCGCCCTGCACTCATGGAGTTTTGGCAAGGACGCCCGAGCCGGTTGCACGACAGGGTGAAGTGCGTCCGAACGGAAAACGGCTGGAATCTGACCAGACTTCAGCCCTGATTCAGTCGTCGATTCGGAGAACAAGCCCCTTGAGGTAGCTCCCTTCAGGGTGGAACACGTTGACGGGGTGGTCGGGCGGCTGATGCAAGCGGTGCAAGATGCGCACCGTGCGTCCAGCCTGGATGGCCGCAGCCACAATGGTGTTGGTGAAGAGGGCGTCGTCCACAGCTTGGCTGCATGAGAACGTAAACAGCAAGCTCCCAGATTTCATCATGCTCAAGGCACGAAGGTTGATGCGTTTGTAGCCTTGGACGGCGGCATGTCTCGCGGAGGCCCGCTTGGCGAAGGCAGGGGGGTCGAGCACCACAATGTCGTACCCGGACAAGTTTTCTGTTTTCAGGTACTCCAAGGCATCTGCTTGGATGCTTTTGTGTTTGGAGGCGTCCATGCCGTTGAGGCGAACGTTTTCTTCGCACACCTCCAGGGCGCGGGCTGAACTGTCCAAGCTGTGCACTTCGAGCGCGCCGGCGGACAACGCAGAGATGCTGAATCCGCCTGTGTAGCTGAACACATTGAGCACTTTCTTGCCTTTCGACAAGGATCCGAGCAAGGCTCGGTTCTCACGTTGGTCCAAGAAAAACCCTGTTTTCTGGCCTTGTTCCCAATCGATGACATATTGGTTTCCGTATTCCAAGGCTTTGTGGTTGGAGGGCGCTTTTCCCCACACCCAACCGTCTTCGGAAGCCACTCCGCCATTCTTGGCGAGCGTCTTGGCGCTCTTGTCGTACACGCCGACCAACACGTTGCCCAAGGCCAATCTGAACCCCTCCACCAAAGTGTCTAAATGCAGATGCATGCCAGGGGTGTGGCATTGTAGCACCAACACAGAGCCGTACAAGTCGGCAATCAGTCCGGGCATGCCGTCGCCCTCGGCATGGATCAGCCGGCACGCATTTTGTCCGTCTTGGCCGAACAAACCCAAGTCTTTGCGCACCCGAACGGCAGCTGCGATGTTCTGGTGCCACCATCCTTCGTCAGGCATGGCATCTTCAAAAGTCAACATGCGCACGGCGATGCTTGCATCGGGGGAATAGTGTCCCCAACCGAGACACGCGCCCTTGTTGGCGAAGACTTGGACCCAATCCCCAGCTTTCGGTTGCCCTTCAATGCGTTTGATGCCGCCGCTGAACACCCAGGGGTGGCGCCGTCGGATGCTTTGGTCGCGCTTGGCTTTCAAGGTCACGCGAGGGTGGATTTGGGCAGTCTCGTTCATGCGTCAAAACTAGGTGTTCTCTCGACTGGATGCGGAGGGAGGTCCCACCCATTTCAACATGGTTGAATTGGCTTCGATCACACCAGCTTTGAGCCAATGTTGGAGGACGTTCCTTGCCAGCACCCGATGACCTGGGCGCAATTCGTGCAACAGTTCGACGCCAGCTGCAGGTCCAGCTTCAAGCTTTGTTTGGAGGGCCTTGCGAAGCATTTTTCGATCTGCCGTGCACGTGTCGCATTGCCCACACGGTACGCCTCCATGTCCAGAGAAATGAAGGTCGATGCCGGAAGCCCGGCATTCGAGGCCATGAACGTAGCCTGACAATGCCTCGAGGCTTCGCTCGACCACCTGCCTGCGGGACCGGTCGACCACGACATGTTCTGCAGCGCGACGAGGCTCAAGCCATTCGATGCGAAAGTCAGAGGGTCTAAGCTTCCATTCAAGAAGCCCCATGGCGTCCAATTGGGCCAGGATGTGGGCCACGCCTTGGCCGTCTCCGGGCGTGGAAAGCGTCTTGGCCAAGCGGCCTGGTCGAATGGAAATGGGGTCACGTGCATGACGTGCCGCCCAAGCGAGGACAGCCGCATGCAATGTGGGCAACGAAGAGTTGGTGGACGAGAGCCACTGAAGTTCTCCCTCAGGATCGCGGCTGTCCTTCCGTGGTGGTTCCCGGAGGGCAATGAAGCCTGCTTGTGCCAACAAATTCAGGGCCGGGCGCTTCGCGTGTGGTGGGCATGGTGTCCATTCCTCGGGCTGTTCCCCGATGGCGAGTTGGGCTTGGTTGCACAAGTCTTGATAGCATGCTCGCACTACGTCGTCCGGTGGAAATTGTCGTTCGATTTGGTTTCTGTGGTGCTGGAAGTCTTCGGGCCCCACGTACAACACGCATCGGGCATCTTCCCCATCTCTTCCGGCGCGCCCGGCTTCTTGCGTGTACGCCTCCAGGTTTGCAGGGGGGCCTGCGTGAAACACCCAACGCACATCTGGCTGGTCGATGCCCATGCCGAACGCGCTCGTGCAGGCCAGCACGCGCAGCTTACCTTGGCGCCACTGCTGATGGCGTTTCTCTTTCACCTGGGGGCTCAGTCCAGCGTGGTACGCCGCCCCAGGTATGCCGACCTCCCTCATCCAGGCCTCCCATTGTTCCGCCTCGTGTCGGGTTTGAACGTAAAGCAGGCCTTTCTCTTTCCGGGTTTGCATGTCCCTCAGGACCGACACGTCCCGATCGCCATGGGTGCACACCTCAAACCGCAAGTTGGACCGCCTCATGGACATTCGGTGAATGACGGGATCCACGGGCATTTGAGCCTGGATGTCGTTCAAGACCTCCGGCGTGGCGGTGGCGGTGAATGCACCCCAAGCGGCTTCAGGGAAAAACGAGTGCAATTCTCCAATCGATTGAAAGTCTGGACGGAAGTCATGTCCCCATTGGGAAATGCAGTGCGCCTCGTCCACGACGACTGTCCGGACATCCCAGTATCCATGGCGGGCGAGGAACAGGGGATGTCGAATCCGCTCTGGGGCCATGTACAGAAATTGGGTTTGGCCAAACCTGACGTTGTCCAACACGCGGTCCCCGTTGCCACCCACCCATGCCTCGGCCCGAATGCCACGTGACCTGAGTTGGTCGCATTGGTCCTGCATGAGTGCGACCAAGGGGGTGACCACAATGCACAAACCGCCACGTGCGAGGGCAGGCAGCTGAAAACACATGCTTTTGCCCGCGCCTGTGGGCATCAGGGCGAGGACGTGTTTACCAAGGGCCAGGTCGTGCACGGGTTGCACTTGATGTGGCCGCAGAGCCTCAAATCCCCAATGCGCTTTCAGCAAGCCGTGAAGGGCTTGGGATGCGTCCGTGGGAATTTGTGCACTGTCCATGTGGTTGGCGTTGTGGAGTTCCCGAATTTTGGGCCCCAAATCGACAAGACAAAAGTGATGCGCAACATCGTAGCAGGAAACTGGAAGAGCAACAAATTGATGGGCGAGGCCCAGGAGTGGATGGACGGCATGGCCGGTTGGTTGGCCAGCCACGAAGGAGTGGAAGTCATGGTGGGTGCCCCCGCGCCCTATTTGGCGACGTTGGCAAGTGCCGCGCCAGACGGATTGCACATCCTTGCCCAAAACGTCAGTGCAGAAGGACATGGCGCGCACACGGGTGAATTCACAGCCGACATGCTCAAGTCATGTGGGGTGGCGGGAGCCATTGTGGGGCACAGCGAGCGCAGGGCGCGGTTTGGCGACACCGACGACAAGGTGAAGGCGAAGGTCCAAGCCCTGGTGGACGAAGGTTTGCAGGCGGTGTTTTGTTGTGGAGAAACGTTGGAAGAGCGCGAAGCAGGTCGGCAAGAAGAGGTGGTGCATGCCCAATTGAAGGCGGCCGTGTTGGAGTTGCCCGTGGACGCTTTGGATTGCGTGGTGGTGGCTTATGAGCCTGTTTGGGCGATTGGCACTGGAAAGACGGCGACTTCCGCCCAAGCCCAGGATATGCACGCGGCCATTCGGGGGTGGTTGACCGAGTCCTTTGGGGCCGAGAAAGCGGAAGGTGTGGCGATTCTGTACGGCGGGTCTTGCAAGCCGAGCAATGCGGCTGAGCTCTTTGGACAGGCCGACATCAACGGCGGCTTGATTGGCGGCGCGGCGCTGAACCCCACCGACTTTCAAGGGGTCCTGGCAGGACATCCCGAATTGAAAGGATGAGCACACCCAAGCGCTACCACCGTTGGGCGTTGACGCTCGAACCGGTATTGCCAGCCAGGGAGGTGGCGGTGGCGTATTTGGGGGAATGTGGGTTTGACATGTTTGAGCCCTCAGGGACGGGCGTGGTGGCCCATGGGGAGGAAGGCAAGGTGGACGCGGTGTTGGCCATGCAGTTGTTGGACGAAATCAGGTCGTTCGCCGACGTGTCCTGCGACCAATCCATGGTCGAGCAAGAAAATTGGAACGCCCAATGGGAAGAGGACTATCCGAAGGTGGAGGTCCGCGACGAAGGCGGGGCATTGACATGCACCATTAGGGCGCCGTTTCATGCGCCTGCCGCCGAAGGGATGGACGTCGTGGTGGCTCCACAGATGAGTTTCGGCACGGGACACCACGCCACCACCCATTTGATGACGGCATCCATGTTGGCGCGCCCTTTGGAGGGGCAAACTGTGCTTGACATGGGATGTGGCACGGGGGTGCTGGCCCTGGTGGCCGGACTTTCCAAAGCCAAGTATGTGTTGGGCATCGACATCGAGGCCCACGCGGTGGACAACGCAGAAGACAACCTTGCGAAAAACCCAGGAATCTCGTCGCCTGTCCGATTTGAATGCGGGGATGCAACGTTGTTGGCCACCTACGGAGACGGAGCCTTTGACATGGTGCTGGCCAACATTCACAAGAATGTGTTGTCCCAGGACATGCAAGTCTATGCGAGGGTGCTGGGCGAGGGAGGTCATCTCCTGTTGAGTGGGTTTTTTGAGGGGGACGTTCCCTCCATGCAATCGAGCGTGGAGGCCGCTGGATTGCACGTGGAAGGGGTGAAAGTTCTCGAGGGTTGGGCCTGCATGGCCTGTTGGAAACCCGCCTAATCGGCCGGCCAAAGCCCGACTTGGCCCAGTAATTTGGGGTCATGCGTTGGATTGGAATTTTGGGGTTGGCCTTGTGCCTGCAAATGCCCGTGGTTGTGGCCCAAGACGAGCTGGCCTGGTCGTCGTCGGTTGCGTTTTTGAAGGACATGGAACAATCCGCCTCTCAACTTGGGGGGCGTGAGGCCAAGTGGGTCAAAAAGACATTTGGCCCGAGGTTTTCTGCGCTAGAGACAGGCCAACAGGAGCAGGTGATGGCCCTGGTCGATGCCTTTCAAGAGACCAGGCAGCCATTTGCAGAAACGGTTTGGGGGTACCTCCAAGGCGTGGACGTCCTGCTTCAATATCCTGACAGCGAGACGTGGGAGGGGTGGCACAAGCATGCGACGTTTTTCGCATCGTCCACCAAGCACCGCTCTCGCGCCAAAGTGTACATGGCGAATGCCCCCAGGCTCCTGACCCAAGGGCTCATGCATCAGGCCAACACGGGGACTTGGTTGGTTCGTGGAGGCCGCGTGACATTTGGGGTGGACGACCGAGAACGCCCTCAACTCACGTGCGATTCAAGCACCGTGGTGTGTTTGGCCAAGGGGGACAGTGCCCGACTGCATCAGGTGCGTGGTCGCTACGACGTGCTGGACAACGAGTTGCATGTGGAAACAGGCCGGCTGGATTGGGAGCGCACTGTGCGGGAGGGGGATTTTCATGCAGAGGTGCGTGCGTTTGACATCCGCTTGAAGGGAAGCACGTTCTCGACCGATTCCGCCACGTTTCAGAGCGACATGTTTGGCACCCCGTTGCAGGGGACGCTCCACTTCAAGGTTCAGGCAGAAAAACAGGCCAAAAAGCGCACTTATCCGCGCTTTGAATCCAGCGCCGGTCGGATCGTGTTGGACAGCGTGTTTCATGGCGTGTCGTACGAGGGAGGCTTGGCAGTCCGAGGGTCCAAGATGAGTGGGATGGGCTCCGACGGCTTGCCTGCAGAAATCACATTCAACCAAGCGGACAGCGTGCTGGTGGTGTGCCGCTCGCAGGAAGTGCTGTTTTCTGAAGATGGGTTGGACGCCGTGCACGCGGAAATGGTGATGCGGCTGGGCGAGGACAGCTTGACGCACGAAGACATCTCCATCCGGTACTTGAACAACAAGCGCCTGTTTCGGGCCACGCGTCAAGTGGAAGGGGTGGGCATGCAACCCTTTGTGGACAGCTACCACGGGATTGAAGTGGAAGCGGAGGCTGTGGAATGGCGGCTCGACGGACCTGTGGTGGAGTTTCGCCGGCTTGCAGGAGGTGGCGCCGAACCCGGTGCGTTCCGCAGTTTGGATTGCTTCGAGAAAGACGTGTACGACCAAATGATGGGCATCGACCCCATGCATCCCCTGGCCGAGTTGTCGCGCTACACCAGCCGACGTGGGGTCGACTCGTTCTACGCTTCGGAGTATGCAGATTTCCTGGGGCTCCAAACCGAGCAAGCCGAGATGATTCTGGTGGGGTTGACCAACGTGGGGTACGTCGATTTGGACCTTGCCACCGGGTTTTGTCAAGTCAAACCCCGCGCCGTCAAACACATGTTGTGCCAAAAAGGCGCCCGAGACCACGACGTGTTGGCGTTCTATTCCCGGCCGCGTGGCACGGTGTACGCCACGCTGAGTCTGAACAACCTTCGCATGTCCCTCAAGGGCATCGGCCAAATCGCAGTGAGCGAGGCCCAGGACGTGCAAATCGTCCCCGACGGTGGCGAGATCGCGTTGGGCGAAGACCGCGACTTCGCGTTCTCAGGGTTGGTCAAGGCTGGGAAGTTTCAACTCACGGGGTCCGATTTTGAATTCGATTACGCGTCCTTCAAAATTGCAGTTCGCCAGGCGGAGTCGCTGCGCATCATGGTGGAGCAGCCCGGGAAATACGACACGTATGGCCGTCCTGCACTTCGTCCTGTGGCCAGTTCCATCGAGGAGCTTACAGGCACCTTGGAAATCGACAACCCGCGGAACAAGTCTGGGTGGCGAAGTGCCAGCCATCCGCAGTATCCGATTTTGACCAGCCGGGAGGTGTCGCACGTCTATTACGACGCCCCGCGCATTCGTGGAGGCGCCTACCACCGCGACCGGTTCAACTACGCCGTGGATCCCTTTGTCATCGACAGCCTGGACAACTTTGCCAACGAGGACCTGCTCTTCACAGGCGAGTTGTTGGCCGGCGGCATCGTGCCGGACGTTGTGGAGCCCTTGCGTTTGATGGAGGATTACAGCTTGGGGTTCACGACCACCGTGGCTTCTGGTGGCACGGCGTTGTACGGCGGAGTGGGCGAGCTGACGGGCGACTTGAGCTTGGACTTGGACGGGCTCCACGGACCTGGACAGGTCACGTTCCTGACGTCCACCATGGACAGCGAGGACCATGTGCTTTTGCCGGACTCGACGTTTGGGGAATCGGCGCGGTACGACAACACGTCGAGGGCTGGTCTGACGCCCGCGGTGTCGGCTGAAGACGCGGCTTACGGGTTGCATCCCTTTGACCAGAGACTCGACGTCAGGTCCACGGCCGCAGACAGCCTGAGGTTCTTTGGAGAGCCTGTGGATTTGGAGGGGGGGCTCAGCTTGAAGGGCGACCGGATGACTGCCCGTGGCACATTCCACTTTGACCGTGCAGAATTGTCTTCGCGGCACTTTGAAGTGGAGCACCGTGGCATGCGCGCTTCTGAAAGCGCATTTCAGCTCCACGGTGTGGACCAAAACGAGTTGGCCTTTGAAACGAGCCGGGTGTCTTCGGTCATGGATTTTGACGCCAGAAGGGGCGACTTCACCTCGCTTGCGGGCGCCACGCTCATCGAGCTGCCCGCCATCCGGTACACCTGTTTGATGGACGCCTTCACGTGGTTCATGGACGAGGCCCGGTTGGAGCTTCGGAACACCACGGTGGACCCTGCGTCCAAAACGTTCCAGGAATTGCGTCGTTACGACCAAAGCAACTTTTTCTCCCAAGCCGTGGAGCAAGACAGCTTGCATTTCTTGAGCCCAGCTGCGCAATACGCCGTGGATGACGCCCACTTGACGTGCCAAGAGGTGGTGGCCTTGCCCATTGCTGATGCCCAGATCAAACCTCATGACGGCCTTGTCTCCATCCGTCGCGACGCGTTGATGGACTTGTTGGAGCAAGCGGAAGTCGAAGTGGACAACCTCACGCACATCCACAGACTTTACGACGCCAAAATCCAAGTGAACGGGCGCATGGACTACGAGGGCGCAGGCACGGGAACGTAC
Source organism: uncultured Flavobacteriales bacterium (assembly GCA_938084585.1). Classification (GTDB taxonomy): domain Bacteria; phylum Bacteroidota; class Bacteroidia; order Flavobacteriales_D; family Sanyastnellaceae; genus UBA11663. The sequence continues at coordinate 2,547 of CALKFF010000043.1, read as the reverse complement.
GTCGACCAAGACGGGGAGGAATGGCCTGTACGTTTCAACGAGCTGGCGGTGGATTCTGCGTCGCGGACGTTGGGGCATGGCGTCATTCGCTCTGCCGACGAATTCCAGCTGAGTTCCAAGTTTGGCTTTCAAGGCCGCGTGCATCTGGAGGCCATGCGGGAGCATTTCGAGTTTGAAGGGGGCGCTCGGATGGACCTGGATTGTGAAGGGTATCCCGCCCGATGGGTGGAATTCATGGGGGTCATCGACCCCATGGATGTGGCCATCCCCATTGATTCCATGGTCACGGAGATGGGCAAATCTCACCTTGGCGTGGGGTGGGCGTACAGCGACGGCGGAATCACCTCCTTGTACCCGACGTTTTTCAGCCCCAAGCCGGTGCGCTCCGACCTGTCGTTCATGACACCTCGTGGGATGCTGCGCTTTGATTCCAAGCGGAGTCGATACATCGTGTGCAGCAACGAGAAGCTCGTGGACGAAACCCAACCAGGCAATTTGATGTCCATGTCTCCGGGCAGTTGCGATTTGAGGCAGCACGGGGTGGGGCACTTCCCAATGGAAGAGAAGCACCTGCTCAAGCACGCCTTCTTCGGAGAGGGTTTGGTGCAGTCCGACCGCATGGTGGTGAAGGGCGGCTTGACGTTGGACATGCCTTTGGCGGAAGAGGTCGTGGACCATTTGGCCGAGGCCATCCGCGGTTCGGAGGCTTCGGGATTGGCCTGGTCTGGCACGAAGTACCCCTACATGCTCAACGAATGGCTCGGGGAAGAAGAGGGCAATGCGCTGCTCGTGGAGCTCAACAGAAACCGGTCGTTCAAGAAGCAAGTTCCTGAAGAAGTCCAGCACACCATGGTGCTGCACGGTCTGGAGTTGGAATACGACAAGTTCGAGGACCAATGGGTGAGCGTGGGGGACATTGGCGTGGCCACCTTGGGCAAGCATGAGGTGTGGCGGACATTCCGAGGCAAGGTGGCGTTGGATTGGGACGACCAAATCATCCACATCTACTTCCACTTGAGTGGCCAACAGTGGTACTACATGGAATGGAACGCCAAGCTTGGGTATTTTAGAATCCACCCCAAAGACCCTTTGCTGGATGAAGGCGTTCCGTTGGCGGAGAAAATCCAAGGACTCAAGGAAGGGGACAAGCGCATCAAAGAGGACCGAGGTCAGTTCGTGCTTCAATTGCTCAACCCCAACAGCCGAAACCGCCGCGATTTTGTGGACATGTTTCGGGAGTTTGACGACTGAATCTTTGGGGGCATTCTGGGCTACCTTGAAACATGGAAAAGCCCCATCCCGATTATCCCAAGCTGTTTGAGCCCCTGGACTTGGGGTTCACCATGTTGCCCAACCGCGTGCTCATGGGAAGCATGCACACCGGGTTGGAAGAGGTGCGGGGGGGGATGCACCGGCTCGCGGAGTTCTATGCGCAGCGTGCGGCCGGAGAAGCAGGGTTGATTGTGACTGGAGGCGTGGCGCCCAACCGTGCTGGCGTCACGGTGTGGGGCGGTTCCCGCATGTCTCGGACAGGGCACGCAAGGGCGCACAAGCAAGTGACCCAAGCGGTGCACCAAGAGGGAGGCAAGATTGTCATGCAAATCTTGCACGCCGGGCGTTACGCCTACACGCCATTCTGTGTGGCGCCAAGCGCCTTGAAAGCACCCATCGCCCGCTTCAAACCTCGGGCGTTGACGTCCCGGGGTGTGGAGCGGACCATCCGTCAATTCGTGAAGTCTGCGGTGCTCGCCCGCGAGGCTGGTTACGATGGGGTGGAGGTGATGGGGTCGGAAGGGTATTTGATCAACGAGTTCATTGCGGCCGAGACCAACCACAGAAACGACGCCTGGGGCGGCAACTTCGAACGCCGTTGTCGGTTCCCCATCGAGATTCTTTCTCGGATGCGAGAGGCGGTCGGGGAGGATTTCATCGTGATGTACAGGCTGAGCATGCTTGACCTCGTCGCTGGTGGAAGCGATTGGTCGGAGGTGGAAACGCTGGCCCAACACGTGGAGCGCGCCGGGGCGACCATGATCAACACCGGAATTGGATGGCATGAAACGCGCATCCCGACCATTGCGACGATGGTGCCCCGAGGCGGTTTTCAGTTTGTGACCAAGAAATTGATGGACAAGGTCCAAGTCCCGCTGGTGACCACCAACCGGTTCAACACCGCGGAGGACTGCGAAGCGGCGTTGGCTGCGGGGGCGGCCGACATGGTGAGCATGGCCCGGCCTTTCTTGGCCGATCCGCATCTGGTGAAGAAGGCTCGCCTGTCGAGGCCCAAGGACATCAACACGTGCATTGGTTGCAACCAAGCTTGTTTAGACCACGTGTTCCAAAACAAGGTGTCGTCCTGCTTGGTCAACCCCAGGGCGTGCCACGAAACGGAGCATTCACGCATTTCCACCCCCAGCGGTGAACAGGACGCAGGAGTGGCCCGCACGGGGTTGTCGTTGGACCATGGCCGAGGCTTTCGTGTTGCGGTGGTGGGAGGAGGCCCGGCAGGACTCAGCGCGGCTTTGGAACACGCCCGAATTGGGGCGG
>CALKFF010000042.1 GCA_938084585.1 uncultured Flavobacteriales bacterium | reverse complement strand
CTTCCTCAGCAGCAGGTGCTTCCTCAGCAACAGGCGCTTCCTCAGCAACAGGCGCTTCTTCAGCAGCAGGTGCTTCTTCAGCAGCAGCTTCGGCGGCAGCGGCAGCAGCTTCTGCTTCAGCGGCAGCGGCCAATTCAGAGGCGGCAGCAGCCAAGCTGGCGGCGCGCTCCTCGTTCAGCTTGCGCTCGGCGTCGAGCCGCTCCTTTAATTCTTTCGCGGCAGAGGCGTCAAGTCCGTCGCGCTTGGCTTGAATCTTGGCTTGCTTGTCGTTGAACCATGCGTCGAAGCGCTTCTGGGCTTCGGCTTCTGTCAACGCACCCTTGCGAACACCGTTCAGGAGGTGGTTGTGGTAGATGGCACCTGAGTACTTCAAGATGGCACGGGCCGTGTCTGAAGGCTCAGCCCCGACTTGCAACCAGTGCAAGGCGCGGTCGTGCACCACTTCGATGGTGGCAGGGTTGGTGTTGGGGTTGTAAGTGCCGAGTTTCTCGATGAAACGGCCATCGCGCTTGGCGCGGGCGTCAGCAGCTACGAGGTGGTAGAAGGGTTTGCCTTTCTTACCGTGACGTTGGAGTCGGAGGCGTACAGCCATGGGAAAAACTTTTTAAAAGGGTCCTAAACCCTGTTGTTGATGCCAAAATTGGAGCGCAAAGATAGCTGAAATTCCTTACGCGCCCACGTGGGCAAGGAATTCATTCCGTGTGTCGACGTCGTTGTCGAACAACCCGCCGTAACTCGCCGTCACGGTGGAACTGCTTTCATCCTGAATGCCACGGCTGGACACGCAAAGGTGCTTGGCGTCGATGACCACGGCCACGTCTTCTGTGCCCAGGAGCTCTTGCAGCGATTGAAGCACTTGACGGGTCAGTCGCTCTTGGACCTGAGGGCGACGCGCATAGTGATCCACGATCCGGTTCAATTTGCTCAAGCCCACCACACGTCCGTTGGGGATGTACGCCACATGGGCGTGTCCCACGATGGGCAAAAAGTGGTGCTCGCACGTGGAGTTGACGTTGATGTCACGTTCCACCAACATGTGGTTGTACCCGTAAACGTTGTCGAAGGTCTTGACGTCTGGGTGGTTCGCAGGGTTGAGTCCCGAGAAGATCTCTTTCACGTACATCTTGGCCACACGCTTGGGCGTGCCAGACAGGCTGTCGTCGTTGAGGTCGAGCCCCATCACGTCCATGATCTCGCGGAATTTGGCTTCAATCTTCGTGATCTTCTCCTCGTCGGTCAACGCAAACGCGTCGGGTTTGAGGGGGGTGTGGGCCGACGTTCCAACGTGGTCATCGCCCATGGCGTCTTCGTGAGACTTCGGTGAATGTGGGGTGGTGGGGGTTGTCATGAGGCAGTCCTGAAAGGTAGGCAGTCCTTGTCCAAGCATTGGGGACTCAATGTGGAAAACAACAGGGCTCGTCGGATGTTCGGTCGTCGAAGATGTCGCGAATTTCGGAAACCCATGATTCTAATCTACGACACGGAGACGACGGGATTGCCAAGGGATTGGAATGCACCCATCACCGACAGCGACAACTGGCCTCGATTGGTCCAATTGGCGTGGCAGTTGCACGACCTGCAGGGCAAACTCATGTCCCGTGGCAACCGCATCGTGCAGCCTGACGGGTTCACCATTCCGTTCAACTCCACCAAGATTCACGGAATCACCACGGCCCGTGCGCAAGAAGAAGGCCTGCCGCTGGACCAGGTCATGGAAGAATTCATGGCCGACGCCGCACAAGCGACCTACGTGATGGGCCACAACATTGGCTTTGACGTCAACGTGGCCGGGGCCGAGTTGGTGCGTTTGGGACAGCCGCCCGAAAGTCTGACCGAGAAGGCCCTCATCGATTCCAAAGACGAGGGCACGGAATATTGCGCCATTCCAGGAGGCCGAGGCGGCAAGTTCAAATGGCCGACGCTGACCGAACTCCACCAGAAGCTCTTTGGGGAGGGATTCGGCGACGCCCACGACGCGGCATACGACGTGTCGGCCACGGCCCGCTGCTTCTTCGAGATGGTTCGCCTCAAGGTCATCGTGCGGCCGGAGTTCGAAGATCCAGAGAAGGTCGTGTACGAGGCCCCCAAACTTGAAGCTGCCAATTTCGACGCCCCAGAGAAGGCTTCAGCCAAGGAAGCTGTCCCCGCCAAAACGGCCAGTGGGGATGCCTCAGCCTTGGAGGATGTTCCGTTCACGCACTTGCACGTGCATTCCCAGTTCAGCGTGCTCCAAGCGGTGAGCCCGGTGGGTGAACTCGTTGCCGCGGCGAAGGAGATGGGCATGCCGGCCTTGGCGGTGACCGACCACGGGAACATGATGGCGGCTTTTCAGTTCGTGCGGGCGTGCAACAAGGAGGGCATCAAGCCCATCGTGGGGGCGGAATTGAATGTCTGCAAAGACATGCACGACAAGACCAAAAAAGACGACGGATACCCGACGGTGTTTTTGGCCAAGAACAAGAACGGTTACCACAACTTGGCCAAACTGGCGTCCAAGGCCTACACGGATGGCTTCTATTACGTGCCACGAATCGACCGGGCCCTCGTGGAGGAATTCAAGGAAGACCTTGTCGTTCTGACTGGAGGCCTTTTCGGAGAGGTGCCGTCGTTGGTGCTCAATGTGGGTGAGAATCAGGCGGAAGAGGCTTTTGTGTGGTGGAAGGGCCTGATGGGGGACGATTTCTACGCCGAATTGAACCGACACGGGTTGGAGGAGGAGTCCGTGGTGAACGATTTCCTTCAGCAGATGGCGACCAAGCATGGCGTCCAACTGGTGGCGAGCAACAACAGCTACTACACGCGGAAGGACCAAAGCGACGCCCACGACATCCTTCTCTGCGTCAAAGACGCGCGCAATGTCAGTCAACCCAAGCGTTACGTCGGCAAGCGTGGCCGCGAGTTCCGGTTTGGCTTCCCCAACGACAGCTTCTACTTGAAGTCGCCGGCGGAGATGAAGGCGTTGTTCGCGGATGTTCCTCAGGCCGTGACCAACATTGCTTCGCTGGTGGACCAGTGTGAAGGCTATGTGTTGGAGCGCGATGTGTTGCTTCCGGCGTTTGACATTCCGGCAGAATTCGTGCATCCGGAAGACGCCCAAGACGGCGGCAAGCGAGGCGAAAACGCCTACCTCCGGCACATCACCTACCTGGGGGCTGAAAAGCGGTACGGAGAGATCACCCCAGAGGTCAAGGAGCGCCTGGACTTCGAATTGGAAACCATCGAGCGCACGGGCTACCCGGGCTACTTCCTGATCGTGCAGGATTTCACGACCGCCGCACGGGAGATGGGGGTGAGTGTGGGACCCGGTCGCGGGTCCGCCGCGGGGTCTGCGGTGGCCTACTGCGTGGGCATCACGAATGTGGATCCCATCAAGTACGATTTGCTGTTCGAGAGGTTTCTCAACCCCGACCGTGTGAGCCTGCCCGACATCGACATCGATTTTGACGACGAGGGTCGGGGACGCGTCATCGACTACGTCATCAACAAGTACGGCGCCAACCAGGTTGCCCAGATCATCACCTACGGCACCATGGCCGCCAAGTCGTCCATCCGTGACACGGCTCGGGTGATGGAGTTGCCTCTTGGCGATGCGGACCGTTTGGCCAAATTGGTTCCCGACATCTCGCTGAAGAAGATGTTCTCGCTCGACGATAAGGCCTTGAAAGAGAAGGTGAGGAGCGAGGGGTTTGCCATGGTGGAGCAGCTCAAGGCGATCAGCCAACAACCGACGTTGGAGGGCCAAACCCTTCAGACGGCCCGTGTCCTGGAGGGCAGCGTGCGGAACACTGGCATCCACGCCTGTGGCGTCATCATCACGCCCGACGACATCACCAACTTCGTGCCGGTGGCCACGGCCAAGGACAGCGCCATGGCGTGCACCCAGTTCGACAACGCGGTGGCCGAGGATGCCGGGCTGTTGAAGATGGATTTCTTGGGTCTGAAAACCCTGACGGTCATCAAGGACGCTGTGAAGAACGTCAAGCTTCGACACCGCCTGGACCTCGACCCAGACACGTTCCCATTGGACGACCCCAAGACGTACGAGTTGTTCCAGCGCGGCGACACCGTCGGCATCTTCCAATACGAATCGGCCGGGATGCAGAAGCACTTGAAGTCGCTGCAGCCCACGGTGTTTGAGGATTTGATCGCCATGAACGCCTTGTACCGTCCTGGTCCGATGGAATACATCCCGGACTTTGTGGCGCGCAAGCACGGCCGTCAAGCGATCACCTATGATTTGGACGCGTGCCAAGAGTACCTCGAAGAGACCTACGGCATTACGGTGTACCAGGAGCAGGTGATGCTGTTGAGCCAAAAGTTGGCAGGCTTCTCGAAGGGTGAGGCCGACAGCCTTCGAAAGGCCATGGGCAAGAAAAAGAAGGACATCATCGACAAGATGAAGCCCGATTTCTTGGAGCGCGGCAAAGCCAACGGCCACGATGCTGAGCGTCTGGAGAAGATTTGGACCGACTGGGAAGCTTTTGCCTCGTACGCCTTCAACAAATCGCACTCCACATGCTACGCGTGGGTGGCTTACCAAACGGCCTATCTCAAAGCCAACTACCCCGCGGAGTTCATGGCGGCCCAGTTGTCCAACAACATGAACGACATCAAAGAGGTCACCAACCTCATGGAAGAGGCCCGTCGTCAAGGGGTTCCTGTGTTGGGGCCAGACGTGAACGAGTCGTCCTTCAAGTTCACCGTCAACCAGGAGGGCGCCATCCGATTTGGGCTGGGCGCCATGCGAGGTGTGGGAGAAGGGGCGGTGATCGCCATTGTGGAAGGCCGGGAAGGCGCGCCGTATTCGTCGCTCTTCGACTTCTCCACCCGTGTGAACCTCAAAGACTGCAACAAGCGCGTGTTTGAGGCCCTTGCGCTCGGCGGTGGGTTTGACAGCTTTGGGCTTCACCGGGCCCAGTTCTTCGCGCCGGACCACAAGGACCGTCCTTTGGTGGAATTGGCGGTCAAATACGGAGCCGCAACCCAAGAGTCGGCCAACAGCGCCCAGGCGTCCCTTTTCGGCGGCGAAGACGGGGCCATGGACATTCCCAAGCCGCCCATTCCGGAGTGCGAGCCATGGGCCTCCATGGACTTGCTGAACAAGGAGCGTGAAATTGTGGGGGTTTACATTTCCGGCCACCCCTTGGACAAGTTCAGGCTTGAGGTGGACCACCTCTGCGCCAAGGACGGTTTGGCCCGCTTGGACAACATGGAGCGGGAGAAAGGCAAGATGCTCACGTTTGGAGGTCTCATCACCGCGGCGGAACACCGCATCAGCAAGTCCGGCCGGCCATGGGGTTTCTTCGCGCTAGAAGACTACCATGGCGCCCACGAGTTCCGTTGCTTCGGGGAGGATTACGTGAGGTTCAAGGAATTCATGGTGGAAGGGTGGATGGTCATGGTGACCACCCACGTGAAGGAGCAGGGGTACGGCCGAGAAGGTCTGGAGGCCAAGCTGCAAGCCATCGAATTGCTGTCGGAGGCCCGGGCGAAGCGCATCTCAAGGCTCCGCGTTCAAATCCAGTTGGCGGCCATCGACGAGGGGTGGGTGGACGCGTTCACCACCTCGGTGTCGAATCATCCCGGCAACGTCGGCCTGACTTTGGAGGTGTACGATGAAGACAAAAAGCTGGACATGCCCAGCCGCAGTTCAAGGGTGGAGTTGGACGACGCGTTCGTGGACAAGCTCGAGGCGCTGTGCATCCCAGGCAAGGCCCAGTACAGGCTGGACCTGAAACGGTGAGTCATGTTTTCCCCAACCCTTGCGCCAAAAGGTGAAAAAATGACGGGCCAATCGAAGGTGGCTTGCTTTGGCTGAGAACCCCATGCGGATACCTTTGTTGTCCTAGTCTAGAAAACAACAGAACTCATGGCAGTAGAATTGACAGACGCGAACTTCGAGGAGCTCGCAATCAACAGCGACAAGCCCGTTGTCGTTGACTTTTGGGCAGAATGGTGCGGCCCTTGCCGCATGGTCGGTCCCGTGGTGGAAGAGTTGGCCAACGACAACGAAGGCAAGGCCGTCGTGGGCAAAGTGAACGTGGACCACAACAGTGCGGTGAGCCAGCGCTTCGGCATCCGCAACATCCCCACCATCTTGTTTCTGAAGGACGGTGAAGTCGTGGACAAGAGCGTGGGCGCTGTGCCCAAGAACGTGCTTCAGGAGAAGCTCGATGCCTTGATGTGATTCTCAACCAGCATTGAATTGAACGTCCCTGCCTACCTTGGTTGGGACGTTTTGTTTGGCCCCAACCCAAGCGATTTCCATGCCCATTCAACCCACACCTGAACTGCAGCAACGCCTTGGACGGCTTGAGTTTTTGGCCAGCCAAGCGGTGGAAGGGTTCATCACGGGCATGCACAAGAGCCCGTTCCACGGATTCAGTGTGGAATTTGCAGAGCATCGGCTCCACAACCCTGGCGAGTCCACAAAGCATTTGGACTGGAAGCTCTACGCCCGCACCGACAAGATGTTTGTCAAGCGGTACGAGGAGGAGACCAACTTGCGGTGCCAAATCGTGATGGACGCCTCGCGTTCCATGGCGTTCCCTGACGGGGTCACGCTGGAGGACAGCCGGATGAGCAAGTTGAAATTCTCGGTCCTGGCTGCTGCCGCACTCACCGAGCTGTTCCGAAGGCAACGGGACGCGGTGGGACTCAGCTTGTTCTCAGAAGCTTTGGATTTGCAGACGCCTGCCCGTTCCTCGCGAGCCCATCACCGCATGCTGTTTGACAAGTTGGAGGGCCTGTTGACAGAACCCAGCGAGCCGCGGCAAACCAGCGCGGTGGACGCGTTGCACCAAGTCGCGGAGGCCACCCCTCGACGATCGCTCATCTTGGTGTTCAGCGACCTGCTTGATCGGGCAGAGGATCCGGAAGCGTTGCTCTCTGCGCTGCAGCACCTCAGGCACAACAAGCACGAAGTGGTGGTCTTCCATGTCCTCGACGCCACCACAGAGGTGGACTTCGAATTCCCTGACAGGCCCACGCGATTTGTCGACCTTGAAACGGGGGAGGAGCTCAAGCTGCACCCTTCTGAAGTGCGTGAGAATTACACGCGGACCATGGCCAAACTCCGAAAAACACTTTCCGACAAATGCGGAGCCTACGGCATTGATTGGGTGGATGTGGATGTGGCTCAAGGAGTTCTGCCGGTGCTCTCGGCGTACCTCACCAAGAGGGCCAAACTTTTTTGAATCAAAATCGCGCCAACCGTTGCGCGGAAACGAAAGACGACAGTATCTTTGCGCCCCACCCAAATTCGGGTGGAAATCGGAAGGGCTTCGGCCTGGAAGAGGAGGTCTGGTAGTTCAGTTGGTTAGAATACCTGCCTGTCACGCAGGGGGTCGCGAGTTCGAGTCTCGTCCAGACCGCAAAAGCCTCAGCACACGCTGGGGCTTTTTCGTTTTTCGTGGTCTCTCACATCACCTCATCATACCTGCTCCGTGAACAAACGCAAATACCTTCAAGACGGCATCGAGATTTCTGAGTTGGGTTTTGGCGCCTGGCAGCTTAGCGTGGAGTCGGGATGGAAATCGGTGTCCGACTCGGAAGCAGAGCGGATGATTCGAACCGCCATGGACCAGGGCATCAACTTCTTCGACACGGCCCCCAACTACGGGATGGGCACCAGCGAGGAGCGCTTGGGGAAGGTGTTCAAGACGATCGACCGTTCCAAGGTGGTCATCAACTCGAAGTTCGGCCGCTTGGACAACGGCGAAGTGGATTTCAGTTCAAGCCTCATCAAGGGTTCGGTTGAGCGGAGCTTGAAACGTTTGAATGTGGATTGCCTGGATTCTGTCATCATCCACAGCCCTCCCGCAGAGTTGCTCGACGGCAACAAGAACGACCACTACGAGATTTTGGAGCGCCTTCAAGAGGAAGGTAAGATCAAGGCGTACGGCGCGTCCGTGGATTTTGAGGACGAGATCAACACCTTGCTGAACACCACCAACGCCAAGGTCATTCAGTCCTTCTTCAACATCCTTCATCAGGATTGCACAAGGTCGTTCGACTTGATCCAGGCCAAGGGCGCGACGGTCATCGCCAAGATTCCGTTCGACTCCGGCTGGCTCACGGGCAAGTACAATGCCGACAGTGTGTTCACAGGCGTCCGCGACAGGTGGTCCGAAGACGAGAAGCGCACCCGGGCCGGCCTCGTGGACCGTGTGAAAGACATCGTTGCCGAACATCCATCCTTGGTGTCGGCGGCTCTGACGTTCTGCACGTCGTTCGATGCGGTGAGCACTGTGATCCCTGGTGCGGTGTCGGAAAAGCAATTGCTCGACAACCTGGCTGCCATGAAGAGTCCGTTGGATGCGGAAGTGGTGGCCCAGCTTCAGGCGTTTTACGAGCAAGAGGTGCGCGCGCTGAAGTTGCCTTGGTGACTTGCTTGGCTGGGATTCGGGATTTCGTCCTACCTTGTTGGGACCTGAAAACCAAGCCATGAACCACATCAAGACCCTTGCAGCATGCGCTGCGTTGTTGCTGCCCAAGTGGGCGCTCGGACAAATTGAACAAGGTGGAAAGCCCTTGCACTGGGGAGAGCCGATTCAAGAAACCGTGGTGTGGGAGACGTTTGGGCCCCTGAACCTCGACCAGCTTGCGGAGGAAGACAGGGTGACTGCGACCATGAAGGACGCGCCTTGGCGGTTTGGCATCGAGCATGAAGTCGATTTCAACCTGACCAACGCGGGAAGCTGGTCAGAAGAGGATGGCCTGCGTATTTGGCGTTTGGGCGTGAAAGCAGAAGGGGCGACCAGCCTGAGCTTTTACCTCGAAGAGTTTCAGGTTCCCAAAGGCGGGGAATTGTTCATCTACAATGCAGATCGGACGGAGTTCAAGGGGGCGTTCAACCACTTGAGTGTGAAGGAATGGGGTGGACTGGCTTTGAGCTTGATGGAAGGCGAGCAGGTCATTTTGGAATACCGGGAACCTGTCGGCCTTAACCATCCAGGCCAAATTGCCATTTCCCAAGTGGTTCAAGGGTACCGCTCCTTGCTCCAACGGGAGGCCGAATTGGACGCTGCCAAGAGTGCAGCCGGACCTTTCGGCAACAGCGGCGCTTGCAACATCAACGTGAATTGCCCTGAAGGGGCGGATTGGCAGGTGGAAAAGAAGGCCGTCGCACTGATTGTGAATGGCGGATTCGCGGCATGCACCGGGTCGCTCATCAACAACACAGCGAACGACGGGACGCCTTACTTCCTCACGGCCAACCACTGCCTGGGCAACCCCAACACATGGACCTACTACTTCAACCACGAGAGCAGCACCTGCTCGGGCAGCACAGGGCCGACCAACAACAGCATCTCTGGCGGGGCGCTTTTGGTGGCCGACGGCGGGGCAGATGTGGCATTGATCGAATTGAGCAGCACCCCGCCGAGCAGCTGGGATGTGGAATACGCCGGTTGGGACGCTTCAGGCGCCATGCCGGACAACGCCACTGGCATCCACCATCCGTCGGGCGATGTGAAGAAGATTTGTTTTGAAGAGGACAGCCCGTACACCAGCTCCACGGGAGGCGCTGCAGTTTGGTGGATTGACGCTTGGGAACTTGGCGTCACAGAGCCCGGCTCCTCAGGGTCGCCCTTGTTTGACCAAAACCACAGAATCATTGGGCAGTTGTACGGCGGAGCTGCCGCTTGCTCAGGAAGCGTGAACAACGGTGCGTACGATTACTACGGCCGCTTTGATGTGGGCTGGGGTTTGGGGGTCAGCCAGTACCTCGACCCGACGAATTCTGGCACCACTGTCTTGGACGGCTACCCCACTGGATTCAACACCGACGAAGGATGCACCAACCCCACGGCGTGCAACTACAGCCCGCTGGCCATCTTTGACGACGGGAGCTGCGCTGAGAACGACGCCTGCGGGGTGTGCGGCGGCGACAACAGTTCTTGTGGAGGCTGCACCAACCCTGATGCGTGCAACTACGACGCAGGTGCCGTTGTGGACGATGGATCGTGCGTGTTGTCTGGTGTGGCCTTGACGTTCACTTTGCTGACCGACAACTATCCTGGAGAGACCACTTGGTCTGTGACCGACGACGCAGGTACCACTGTCATGGAAGGCGGCCCTTACAACGGCGAGCAAACGACGTACACAGCTGAAGCGTGCGTGGCGACGGGATGCTACACGCTCACCGTCAATGACAGCTTCGGGGACGGCTTGCAATACAACGGTGTGGTCGGGAACTACACTTTGGTGGATGGCGATGGCAACGTGCTGGCTCAGATGGTCGACGGAGGGGACTTCGGGTCCCAGGCTGTGGCCGATTTCTGCGTCGAGGCAGGCAACGACGTGCCTGGTTGCATTGACAGCACCGCGTGCAACTACGACGCTGAAGCCACCGCAGACGACGGCTCATGCGAGTACGGCCAAACGTACTACCTCGACAGCGACGGCGACGGGTACGGCAGCGTGGAGAGCGGGGTGTCTTGCAGCGGTTTGTTGCCGGGCAACGCGTCCTTCCAATCTGGCGACTGCAACGACGCCAACAGCACCGTTTACCCAGGGGCTCCAGGCACCGCGGTTGGAATTGACAACGACTGCAACGGCACGTTGGATGCGGACGAAGAAGAGGTCGTGTGCCCCGAGGACGTCAACGGCGATGGGGCCATTTCCGTGGCCGACATCTTGGCGGTGCTGGCGGAGTTTGGCTGCGCCACAAGTTGCGAGGCGGACGTAGATGGGGATGGCAACGTCATTGTTTCCGACGTGCTCGCCTTGCTTGCTGCATTTGGACAGGACTGTTGACGGCCTGAGGGTGGTTCTGCCTGACCTGGTGTGGGGGTGACGTATTTTTGGACAAACCCTGAAGGCATGTCAGAGCTTCCCTGGAAAACGGTCAAGGACTACGAGGAAATCACATTCAAAGTCCACGAAGGGGTGGCGCGCATCGCGTTCAACCGCCCTGAAGTGCGCAACGCGTTCACCCCCAAGACGGTGGACGAGTTGTGGGAGGCGTTGATCACCTGCCACGAAAGCCAAGACATTGGCGTCGTGCTCATCACCGGAGAAGGCCCTTCGCCCAAAGACGGGGGATGGGCATTCTGCAGTGGTGGAGACCAAAACGTCCGCTCCAACACGGGCTACAAGGGCGAGAACGGGGTGAATCGATTCAACATTCTCGACGTCCAGCGGCAAATCCGATTCATGAACAAAGTGGTGATCGCCGTGGTGCCAGGATGGGCCGTGGGCGGTGGGCACAGCTTGCATGTCGTGTGCGACATGACCCTGGCCAGCAAGGAGCACGCCATCTTTAAGCAGACAGACGCCGACGTGGCCAGTTTTGACGGCGGGTTTGGCTCCGCGTATTTGGCCCGCCAAGTGGGTCAGAAGCGTGCCCGCGAAATCTTCTTCCTCGGGGCATCCTACAGCGCCCAAGAAGCTTATGAGATGGGCATGGTGAATGCCGTGTTGCCCCATGCGGAATTGGAGCGGACCGCCTTCGCATGGGCCAAAGAGATCATGACCAAGAGTCCCACGGCCATCAAGATGCTCAAGTTTGGATTCAACCTCATTGACGACGGGTTGGTGGGCCAACAAGTGTATGCTGGAGAGGCCACCCGGTTGGCCTACGGCACGGAGGAGGCCAAGGAGGGTAGGGACGCCTTTCTCGAGAAGCGCCCTCGCGATTTCTCACGTTTCCCCAAGTTTCCTTGACCATGAAGCTTCCCGCAATTGCATTCACTTTGGCGCTGGGCGTGGCGTTGTGTTGCCCAAGCCAAGGCCTTTTGGCCCAAGAGGCCGACACCACGGCCGTGCGTTACCAGCTGGAGGTGCTGCAAACCGAAGCGCGTCAACCTGGATTGTTTCGTTACGAGATCCACGTGTTGCTGCCGGACAGCGACAGGGTCAGCGCCGTGTACGGCACGGACACCCACCCCCTTGTGTTGCAGGCGCCCAAGGGTGTCTTCAACAGCCCCTACAACGGGAGCTGGTCCAGCTCAGGCATGAACCCCAAGTTCTTTGAGTTGATGCCGGACATGCAAGACGACACCTACGCGACCATCGGACTTCGAACGAGCGCCAAATTGAGTGGCATGATGCGCGCCGAGGACCCCACAATGGTCCAAGACCCCAGCGAGCCGTGGGACGATTTCTTCACCGTCAACGGAGAGACTTCGTTAGAAGTCTCGACCCACACCGGTGGCAGCTGGTTCGTGCTGCGCACAGCCGCCAACGGCGGCCCCATGGATGGGAAGGTGATGTTGGCCCAAATCACGACGTCTGGCAGCGTGTCCGGCGCGATGAACCTCCAGATTTTTCCTTCCGAGCCGGACGTCGAGCAACACAGGGTCCGGTTCGAATTCGAAGGACTCGGACGTTATGAAGGGCGGTTGGTCGAGTGACCCTGGGTCAGCAGTTTTGACCAAATGAGCTGAGCAGCGCCAGCACATCGCTCACCGTGATGCCCCCGTCGCCATCGATGTCGGTGTCAGAGTTGCAGTCGGTGGCGCATCCGAAGTCGGACAACACAAGCAGCACGTCGGCCACATCCACGGCGCCGTTGCCGTTGACGTCGTTGGGGCAGGTGTTTTCGCAGGGCCCTGGGCCAAACACCGCACTGCCCACAAACGTGGCGCACGATCCTTCGTCTTCGAAGGACACGTCCAGGTTGACCCAAGTTCCGTCTGCCGGCAATTCCAGCCCCCCGCTGATCATCGCACCGTCAATCGGGAACAGGCTGCCGTTCACAAGGATGCCACCCGTGTCTGGCACGCCTTGGGCGTCCACTTCAAACGTGAGCGTGTACGTGTTGGTGGCGGGATCGCATTCTGAAGCGGTGGCTGTGACTTCGTTGATGAGGCATGGAAACGCCTCGCCACTCCAGGAGTCCACCCCATAGTCTCCATTTCCTTCGTACGAGTAGGGAGGGAGGGCTTGGATGTAAGAATCGTTGCCAGTGGGCCAGATGTCCGCCAATTCATCGTAAACCTCGAAGTAAAGCGGCGATCCTTCAGGCCCCCATTGCACGTAGTCGTGGGCGCTGTTGGTGGGGAGGAAGAGCATGAGCCAGTCTCCGGCAAGTCCAGAAGCCCAGGACAGCTGGAACTCTTCGCCTGGCATGACGACGGTGCTTTGGCCCGGCCCAATCAACTCCGAGAGTTGATGGTAAGGTTCTGTGGCGGACAACAATCCCCAACCAGCGATGTCTGTGGGGCAATCGGCGACGTTCCGAACACGTAAGATATTGGCTTCAGGATCAACAAACGAAAAGCGCAAGTTTCCGCAACACGGATCGCGACGCGTGTACACGTCAGGGACACTCAATGCGCAACCTTCGTCGGTCGTGAAATAGGCCGTCACGTCCACGCTTTCCCCATTGGCAGGCTCGCCCACAATGGTGATGGCTTGTGGGCTGAAGTTGAACCCCCAGTTCTCCCCATTCACGCTGAGGAAGCCATCTGCAGGGGGGTATTCAAACGACACGAAGACCTGCTGGGTGTACAATCCCGTGATGGGGTCGCAGGCCATTTGGTTGCCGGGCATGATGCCCGTGATGGCGCACTCAGGTGGAGTGTACTCTTCACAGAACGTGTAGCAGCTTGCGCCTTCAATGCCAGGCTCCAAGGCGTAAGTTTCCACCAAGGGGTGAAACACGAGTGTCTTTCCAGTGGACGTGGTGTGGCAGTAGCTCATGATGGTGCCTGATCCCACGGAAGGCCCGTTGGAGCAGCCTCCTTCCGCAGAGGCACAATTGTCAATGGCACCTCCAGGCCACCCGCACCAGTGGGTGTGGTTGGCACCGAAATTGTGGCCCAACTCGTGCGACACCACGTCCAAATTCCAGGAGTAGCTGTTGATGTTGTAGTTGGTGGTGTTGGTCAAGTTGGCGCTGAAGCCGTATGCATATGAACCGCAATTCACGTCGAGCCAGGCGATGCCTCCAGTGCCGGTGTTGGTCCGCTTGGAGATCAAGTGTGCCATGTCGCGTTGCACCGAGTTCAAGGCGCTGTTGGATTGCCACGTGTTGCGGAAACTGTCGAGCATGGCGCCTGCGTCCTGGACATACGCACTCATCGGGTCGCTGGTCTGCCAAATGTGGACGTACGACGCTTGCAGCAAGGCCAAGCCGTTCAGTTCTTGGGTGTAAATCGCCTCGACGCCCGCCATCATGGCGAGTGCCCATTCCGTGGCGTTGTCCACGTTGTTGAAGGTGGACCAGGTGAAGAAGTCCAAATCAAGTGCGATCTCCACGCACCCGCCATCCATCCTTTCCGCCGACAACCGTTGCTTGCGGTCTGAATGCGCAGGAAGCATCTCGGAATCCACAACACCACACTCAAAAGGCTCGTGGTGCCGGAGCTGGTTCATGTCGGCCAGCACGTAGCGATTTCCCGCTTTGTGCATGACGTCATACTGGCGTCCGTGTTGGTGAAACGACCCGACAATGTGGTCGGTCATCAGGGTCAAACTTCCCACGGGCTTCCCGTCGATGGACACACGGAACGACTGAAGCAGCGGCGTGTATTCAAGCTCTTCATGACCACGTTCGGTGGTCAACCCCACTGTCACGGTTTCTGGGTGCGCAAAGAACCGAGTCAACTCAAGGTGCCACGAAGAGGTGTTGTGCACCGATTGAAATTCTGGAGGGCACGGGAGATCCATCGTCCATGACCCGAGGTTCTTGTCCCGAAGGTCCTCAAGCACCACAGGGCTCATGTCCAACACCATGCCTGCCGACACGTCGACAAGGGTTTCTTGAAGGACCCTTGATGCGTCGGTGTCCTCAACCCGTTGGAACAGCGTTGCGTTTTGGGCCGAGGCATGTCCCACGCCCAGGATGACGACGGCAACCAGCGACAGAAGACGCCCGGCGAAGGAGTAGATTCTTGTGTTCATCATTCGCATGTTTGGCCAAAGGCGGAAAGGACCAGCAACACGTCCGCCACCGAAATGGCCTCGTCCCCGTCCACGTCGTATTCACAGGCCTCTAAACAGCCGAAGCCAGAGAGCAGTGCCAAGACATCTGCCACCGAGATGGCGCCGTCGTTGTTGACGTCTTCTGGGCAAACAATCTCTTCTTCGTCGGCGTCGATGACACCGTCGCAATTGTTGTCGATGCCCACGGCGGTTCCCGGCGCGCCAGGGTACATGGTGCTGTTGGCGTCGTTGCAGTCTCCGTCCAAGAGCACGGTGCCCGCGGGGGTCACGGACCCACAGAAATATTGGGCGAAGAATTGCCCGTATCCGTCTCCGTCGCCGTCAAAGTAGGCTGGGGTGCCGAGGTCGCATGAACCGTCGTCCACTTCCGCAGAGCTGTCATAGTTGCAAGCCTCCGGGTTGGTGCAGCCCAACACGGCCGGTGAAGTCACGCAGAAGTTGTCGATGACCTGCGACCCAAAGTTCGCCCCACTCACAATTTCGACCAGCACGTTGCCGTCGGGGTCGGTCAGTTCGTAATCGCCAACCACGCCGCCGTATTGCATCCCGTCGCCGTAGCTGTCGTTGAAGATCAAATCAAAACATCCTCCTCCCACGCAAAATTCTTCCACGTAGGTGGTCTGTTGACCGCTGTAAGGTCCACCTTCTGCCATGGTGTTGCCGTTGGCGTCGACCACGCTCCAAGTGGTTTCGCCAGGGTAGTTGTCGGTCAACAACGTGAGGGTGAGGTTGACGCCTCCCACGATGCAGGATCCGTCGTCCACCGTGGCGGCGGGGTCGAAGTTGCACGACTCGGAGTTCGTGCACCCCCCGCAAGATTCATTGTTGCCTCCGCATTCGCCACATTCGTCCACGACGAAGGCGCAAGAGCCGTCGTCTTCGATGGCGTTCTCGTTGTAGTTGCACGCCGATGCGTCGGTGCATCCGATGTCGCAAGACACCACCAAGTCGGCACAATCTCCGTGACACCCGCCGTTGGCGTTGATGGTTGGGAAGAAAGCTTGTTGTTCCACAATGGGGTGGAACTGCAATGTCTTGCCCACGTTGAGGTGGCAGTAGCTCATGATCGTGCCTGAAGACACGCTGGGCCCCGCACCGCAGGAGCCCTCGGCATCGTAGCAGTTGTCGATGGCGCCGCCGGCAGAACCACTCGGGTGGTCTGCCCCACCTGACCATCCGCACCAGTGGGTGTGGTTGGCCCCAAAGTTGTGGCCAAGCTCATGCGCAACAACATCCAAGTTCCAAGAGTAGGAGGGGAGCGGGATGAAGTTGCTTGCTGAACTCATGTCAGAGCTGAACCCAAACCCAAAGTCGTTGGAGCAAACCACACTGAGGTAGGCAATGCCCCCAGTGCCAGTGCTTCCTCCGGAGCGTCGCGTCATGAGGTGCACCAAGTCTCGGTTTTGCACATTCAAACCGTATTCGCTGCTGAGCCAAGTCAATCGGAAGGTGTCCAACATCGATCCCGCATTCCCCGTGATGTCGGCCCAAGGCTCTGGGGTTTCCCAGACGTTGACGTACGACGCCTGCAAAGTGATGAGGTCGTTGAGCTCGTTGCGATAAATCAAATCCACCCCGGCCAGCACACCCACGGCCCAATCCACCGCGGCGTTGCAGTTGTCGCCAAACGTGCCCAACGTGTAGTTGTCGACGTCCAAGGCAATCTCCACGCATTGTGGGTTGGCGCTTTCTCGGGACAACGACCGTTGCATGCGGTTCATGCGGTTGTGTTGGTCCTGGACGGCGCAAGTGAAGGTGTTGGTGCCGGCACTTTGGGCGACGTCGAACAACACGTAGTCCTCCACAAGCGCCTGGCTCTTGAGGTCAAGCACCTCCGGGGCGATTTCCCATTGATGGCCGTTCAGAATCATGGTCGACTGCACACGGTTGGTGTGCACGGCCAGCATCCCTGCGAAGCCATTGCCCGACATGGAATGTCCACGACCATCCACGGCTCCCACCATCTCGTAGGTCAACACGTTTGGGAAGTAGGTTTCTTGAACCAAGCCTTCCGTGGTTTGACGGCCCACAGTGAAATCTGCGGTCACGTTGCAAAACGACTCCCACTCGGTGATGGCCGTCTCGCCGTTGGGCAGGGCGAGTTCGAGGCGAATCGTTTGGGGCCGGTCAGCCCGGATGCGTTGAAACGCCGATGCATTCAGGTGCAATCCCTGGGTGTCCTTTGCGTCCAGCGTGGCCGCGCGAGGCGCGGTCTTCGAGACATTGAAAAGCGGCGTTTGGGCAATGGCAGTCCAGGAGACGGCCAGGGCCAACATGGTGGTCAGATACAGGCGCATGGTTTGTTCTGTTGGTGTGTCAATTTACGGCAATTCAGCAGGTTGTGCCGTGCTGCGGTTGGAAAGCCAATTTTGGGTCCTTTGACGCACGTTGTCCTCCACATTGAACCAGAACAAGTTGAAGTCGCCTTCATGCCAATCTTGGCGGTCCAGCAGCTTGCCGCCAACCATTTGGGGACGTGTGACTTCGAGCACCCCATCTGAGGTCAACTTGCATTGGAGGGTGCCAGGCTTGGTGGGTCTGAAATTGGGCATTACTGCGCCAAGATGCTCCTCAAGCGGACTCCATCCCTCTGACCTGTCCCACGTGATGGGGTTGACGCACAGCGGGGCGGATTGTCCTGCTTCGAGCTTGACATCAAGCCAACCTGGACGGTGTCCCTCAGCGTAGGTCATCCAGGTGCACAGGCATCCGGTTTCTTCAGGCGTCTCGCACAGCGGGATCGTCTCAAATTCCTCTGCGTACATGTCCATTCCAGGCAAATAGGCCGCAACAAGCTGATCGGCCAGTGCGCCCACCTCGAAAAATTCCTGAAGCAAGGTGCGACCATGGTATGCGCCTTGGCTGTGTCCCGCAAGCACAATCGGCCGCCCTCGGTTCCAATGGTTCAGGTAGTGCTCAAACGCGGCTTTGACGTCGCTGTATGCCACTTCTGCGGCGAGGTAACTCAATGAATCTCCGAGGCTGAAAATGCGGATGTGTGCCTGACGGTATCGAGGTGCGTACAACCGACCAGCGGAGGTGAAAATTGAGGCCTGGTGACGTACAGGCCATGCGTCCACCAAGGCATTCATGGCCGCGTCTTCCGGCCCCACATTCCACGGTTCGCCTTCCATGTACATGGTGGGGTGGATGTAGAACACATCGACATCCTCTCGACGTTCTCGTCGGTCATGCCACTTGCGCTTTTTGGCCCAAATTTCATCGTGACCTGTGGGCTCAAACGCCGCACACAAAGCCCAAGCTGAAGGGTCACAATACGCGGGCGCTTCCGGAACAGGTTCGAGAGTGGAAGCGGGTTCTTGCGCATGCAGGGCAACCAATTGGCCCAAACTCGCGTACAACCATAGAAATGCTGCAATTCTGAGTGTAATCACATCAAGACAACGGCCTGACATTTCAGATTGTTTGATTTGTGGTGGACTGGCTGGAAATGAGTCGTTTGGGTGTGTAAATATGTGGTTTCGTCTAAAAAAGACGCCTCCTCATCGAAACCGCCTTTCGCTTCATGCTTAAATTGTAGCCTGTTACAAGAACAACAAGGACAACATGTTCAAACTTAGCTCCGTACACCGCCCGCTCTTGGCCGCACTCCTCAGCTTTTGCGCTGGTTCGGTTCTTTTTGCCCAGAATGATTACGACATGGTCATCGAGCAGAGTCCTGCCAGCCTTGCTGAAGAAGGCACGGTGTATCGCTTCTACATTGAGGCGAACGACCCGGCAGACAAGCTTTCGGCCATTTTTGGGAACAACGAAAGCAACCTCGTCATTTCTGCGCCATCGGGCATCTACAACAGCAGCTTCAACAGCTCTTGGAGCGCTTCTGGGGTCAATCCTTTGCTCATCCCGGTGTTTCCTGAATTGGCGGATGACAGTTACGCCACAATCGGATTGGACGGACCCGCAGCCAATGTTCCAGGTGCGGAGGACCCATCCTTGGTGCAGGACGTCGAATTGATTCCAACGGTGAGTGAGTTCTTTGGTGACCTGACGAAAACGTTGACTGAACTCAACGTCAACACCTTGACCGGCGCGTCGTGGTACGTCCTCAACACCGCCGCAAATGCACTCCCTACCGACGGCCGCTGGTTGGTGGCTCAAATCACGACAGCTGGTGAATTGTCAGGAACCCTGAACGCCCAAATTTTCCCCTTGGGTGTGGGTGCTGATCAAGTCCAACAATCCTGGAACTTCAGCGACGGCCTGGTCTGTGAGGGAGAGTTTGACGAATGCGGGGTCTGCAATGGCACTGGATTTCCCGAAGGCACATGCGATTGTGAAGGCACGCCTCCTCCTTTTGCCAGGGATTGCGTTGGCAATTGCGTCCTGGACGCAGACGCAGACGGCATTTGTGACGACGTGGACGAGTGTCATCCCGGTCTGGCCCTAACTGACGAATTGCAGTACCGACTTACCGTGGAGGAGTACAACGTTGGCGCGTTGGGCACCACATACCGCTTCTACGTCAATGCGGAAGATGACACAGACAAGATTTCAGCAGTGTTTGGAAACAATGAAGCCCCGTTGGTCCTGAATACGCCCGATGGGATTTACAACGATTCCTTCAATTCAAGCTGGAATGCTTCCGGCATCAATCCTTTGTTGTTGCCGGTGTTCCCGGATTTGGCGTTCGACAGTTATGCGACGGTTGGCTTGGAAGGTCCTGCGGCTGGCATCCCAGGAGCGGAGGACCCATCTCTCGTGCAGGACGCTTCACTTTCCCCGAGTGTGACGGATTATTTCCAAACAGGCGGAACAGGGTTGGAAGTCAACACGTTGACCGGAGCATCGTGGTATGTTCTTAATACGGCCACGAATGCACTGCCCACCGAGGGCCGCTGGCTTGTGGCCCAAATCACCACCACTGGTTCGATTTCAGGCACGTTGAATTACCAACTGTTTCCGTTTGGCGACGGTGGAAATGAGGTGCGTTACACGCGGCATTTTGATGGTGCTGGCACTTTTCCTGCTGTCACTTGCGGATGCATGGACGAGACAGCTTGCAACTTCAACGCAGAAGCGAACAACGAGGACGGGTCTTGTTTGACAAATGACATTTGTGGGGTTTGTGGCGGGGACGGATATGCCCCTGGTACCTGCGATTGCGAGGGCAACGTACCAGGCTGTGACGACCCGGCGGCAAGCAACTACGATGCCAATGCTTGCGACAACGACGGCAGCTGCATTTACCCCGGCTGCACCGACCCGGTCGCATCGAACTTCGATGCTGGCGCCAACCAAGATGACGGCAGCTGCATTTACCCCGGTTGCACAGACATCACGGCCGCGAACTACGATTCTGGTGCCAACCAAGACGACGGCAGCTGCATCTATCCCGGTTGCACCGACGCCAGTGCATGCAATTTTGATCCCCAAGCGAACGAGGACAACGGGACGTGTCAGCAGCTTGACCCCTGTGGGGAATGCGGCGGCAGCGGTTACACAGGATGCACAGACGAGTCTGCGGTCAACTACGATCCTGGAGCGTGCGAAGTGGCGCCCACTGGGTTCACCGTGGAAATGCAGGACCTCGGAAACTTCGAAGGTTTCATCTGGGAGATGTTCGAAGGAACGGCACTGGTCTATTCGGGTGATTTCCCAATGAATGAAGACGTGTTCTTCCCGCCAGGCAGTTACACGCTGAGCATCACGACTCCAGACGCAGCGTCCTTCACTGCCTTGGAATTTGGCATCACGCCTTTCGGCTCCGATGAATTGTTGAATCCAAATGGCCTAGGATCAGATGCCAATGGATATCAGGGGTTCATGGCTCTTACCATTGGAGGGGAAAACGACCCCTGTCTCTACCCTGGTTGCACGGACATTGCGGCTTGCAACTACGACGAAGGTGCCAACGTGGACGACAACTCCTGTCTGTTCCTGGATGAATGTGGGGTTTGTGGTGGTGAAGGATACTTGGCATGCACAGATTCCACAGCCTGCAACTACGATGCTGGAGCTTGTGACGACGACGGGTCGTGCTCGTACGCAACGGAGTATTACGACTGCGAAGGTGTGTGCTTGATGGACACCGACGGAGACGGCGTGTGTGACGAGCTCGAGGTGGACGGATGCACGGATCCAACCGCTTGCAATTACAATGCGGAAGCCACAGACGACGACGGATCATGCCTTCAGTTGGACGCCTGTGGTGTGTGCGGAGGTCCAGGTGACATCTACGAATGCGGGTGCTCAGACATTCCGGAGGGTGACTGCGATTGCGAGGG